>CALDQI010000230.1:0-4135 GCA_937911635.1 uncultured Pseudomonadota bacterium
AGAAATTTGGTCACATCTAAACTTTATCAAAAGTGGTAAAAAAAGATTAAATTCTCTTACTCAAAAACCTTTCAAAGCAGGAGATATTTGTCCAGATACTGGTAAATTATTTTGGATTTATTCATCTAAACGTTCAGATATAAACGGCTATGCTTATGAAAATTGGTTAACTCCAGAGAAGTTTCAGGAAAAAAGAAAAAAATATAATAAATCAGGTTTAAAGCATAAAAAGAAAATTAGACTTATGAATAATTCTCCTTCTGCAAAAAGACGCTTAAACCCAATTACAGGTGAAGTATTTAGAAGAGGAGATAAAGATGAAAAAGGTATGATTTTTTTAAGTTATACTCGTTCTGAAAGAAATGGAGAGTTTATTGGAGAAAGTTGGTTAACAGAAAAATCTTATCTAAGAAGAATGATGTCTCAAACAATGAAAGGAGCTAAAGAAAGAGCTATTGAAAAAAAAATTCCATTTAACTTAAATTTAAATTTTCTAGATTCTATTTTCCCAAAAGACTACATTTGCCCTGTATTAGGGATTAAAATGGAATGGAATAATAATAATAGAAATAGCCCTTCTTTAGATAGATTGATACCAGAATTAGGATATGTTGAGGAAAATGTTTGCTGGATTTCAAACAAAGCCAATGTAACGAAAAAAAATAGAACTCCAGAAATATTAAGACAAATAGCTGATTGGATAGATAATAACAATAAATGAAAAGAATTAATCCAAAAACAGGTGTTCCCTTCGTAAGGGGTGATAATGACGAAAAAGGAAAGTTTTTTTGTTATTATAAAACAGGTTATCTTAGAAAAGATTGTACTTTTTCAGAGAATTGGCTTACTAAAGAAAAATATTTGATATGGGCTTCAAAACAAATAAAAAGGGCTAAATATTTATTGATAACCTGATTATTCCGATAGAGGATCGGATTGGAGAGGAGGGCGATGGTTGGAAATGTTTACTCCATGGATTAAACCCTGAACGTATCTTGTTGGCTGCTGAAGCAGTGGGTCTTGGTCAGGCAGCATTGGAACGAGCAGAAGAAGACCACGACGGCAATGCAGGAGAGGGCTGAGCTGCCAAGCACAATGAGCGTTGCTTTTACCGAACTGATCCCCAACGTGAGCAGATACACAGGGCTTAATCCCACCGGAACCCACCGCAATCAGTGCAAGTCCGATCATCAAATAGTTTCGTGGCTCCAAAAACGGCAGATGCATATCCATGAAAGCCAGTGAAAGGTGACCCAAACAGTACACAATTGAAAGCCACAGAATGGTTCTATACTTTCCAAAGAACCAATCTGAAATCAAAGCGCCAATCAGTGGAAAGAAATACACCGCACTGGTGAAGTTGTGGTACCACACCATCGCCGTTTCTTGATCCATAAAATCGGCAGACCCATCCGACGATAGAAGATACTGGGTCATAAAAACAACCAAGATTCCCTTCATCCCATAAAAGGAAAATCGTTCTGCCGCCTCATTGGTAACAATGTAGGGAATGCCTTTTGGGGCAGTGGTAATGGCTTCAGGTGCGCTGCGATATTCAGTAGACAAGGCGACCTCCTGTAAAATCGGATATAAAATTCTTGCTTGATTCAGTGTCCTCTATTCGATTTTACTACGCGATGCACCATCCTTCACTCACCATCATTCTGCCAGTTTACAATGAAGCCTCTCGTATTGATCGAGGACTTACTTTTGCAAGGCAATTGCGTGAGAGACTGAAGTCGCATTGTTCGGTTGATATTCTACTTGTAGACGATGGTTCTACTGATGGATCGACTGATTCTTTGCCCGATGATATTGAACTGCTAAGACTGCCTCATTTGGGTAAGGGAGCAACTGTTCGTGCTGGCTTAGCACACAGTACAACAGACTGGACTGTATTTACGGACATTGATTGGTCTGTCCCTGTTGAAACCGTCTATCAACTGATTCTTACGGGACTTGAATCATCGGCAGACATCATGATTGCCTCTCGAGAGATTCAAGGTGCGACACGAATTGCAGAACCACCTTGGAGACACCTCCTTGGTAAACTGTTCAATCGATGGGTGCAATGGATGCTCCTTGCTGGATATATGGACACACAATGTGGATGTAAAATGCTCCACCGTTCTGCTATTGATATAGTGGTGCCCTTGATGAAAGAAGATGGATGGGCATTTGATGTCGAGCTGTTGCTGATCGCCAATCTCAAAGGACTTTCCGTTACGGAATTTGCGGTACCGTGGGTCTATCAATCTCAGTCTAAAATTCGTCTGTGGAGAGATGGAATGCAAATGGCGCAAGCCGTCTGGCGAATGAGACAACGATTGAACCTAAACAATTTTGAAGAAAAGTAACCTTTGAAGCCTTTCTTGATATGATCAAGTAAGAGGCAACAGAGGTTTTTATGTGGAAGTTTTTACAATCATTGTTTTCAAGCAACAAAACGACAACAAATGCATCTTTTGATGACTGGGGCGAGAGCAATGGATTCAAAGCAGAGACGCCAGCAAAGATTCAGCTGCGTTCTGAATACGACCACCTTGTCTTCTTTCAACAAGGATCCGATCACAACACTGCCAATCTAATTCGAAAACGAACCCCCGACTCTGCAACCATTATTGCCAATTGTACAGCCGCACACGATGGAAACGTAGAAAATTATGTTTGCTATCTCTTTGAAAACACCACAGAAAGTTTGCCCACCCTACATCTTGCCAACCGTGAATCTGGGATGTTTGCCACGATGAGGGGTTCAAAACTCAGTCCCATTTCAATGCCATCAGAATTTTCCTCTACCCACTCTGGCTTGTCCAAGGTCGCTCAGTGGGGTGATCGGTTGTTCAAAGACGAAACCATAAAAAATACTCTTGCACAAGTCGAGGCAGACAAACTGATTTGGATGGAGTGTGATGATTGTCATGTGCTGGTGGTCACCAAAGGCTTTCACCCGTCGATTGCTGGATTGGAAAAGACAATCTTCCACCATTTTGCCCAGTATCGCTTTCGCAAATAACACGACACCATACAATGACACCATACAATATAGATAAGATAGTAGAACCATTGCTGATCAACAGTGCATATGCAAAGACCATTCGAAACCGACACAGAGTGATCTCTCTTCGTTAGTTAAATGTAAAGGATAGGTGTCAATTTGAAGTCTGATTTCAAGATTTCAAACGATGGCGATATACTAATTTAACGATTTACCTATCTACTTGCTTTTAGGAGAAGACATGAAATTAACATCACTACTCGTTGTACTCATTGGACTTGGAACTGGATGTACCGTTGGATTGGTCGATGAAACCAAACCCATCGAAGCCATGGATACCGCAATCGCAGATACTGCAGAAGATGTAGATACTGAAGACACTGAAGACTCTGGTCCAGACATTGATGAGAACAGCGAAAATCCGTGGAACGGTGAATGTGGTGACAACCTAGACAATGATGGCGATGGTAAGGTCGATTGTAATGACCCAGACTGTGTGGCTGCACCAGAATGCAACCAGTCAGCCGATGGTGACACCGATGGTGACGGGTATCGTGACGACATCGACTGTGACCCATACAATCCGTATGTTAATCCTGGCGCCACCGAAGTAGACAACAACGGCATCGACGATGACAACAACGGTCTCGTGGACGACACCTACGGGTGGGACTTCTACGACAATGATGCCAACCCCGCCGACCAGAACGGCCACGGCACGCACACCGCCGGCACCGTCGGTGCCCCATTATGTACCGCCCGAGGCAAAAAAACCACCCGCACCAGTCCCGCCGCGCCCGAACAACAGCGTAGCCCCCCGCCCGCCGCCGCCCCGCCCCCGTAGGCGCCGAGGCGACGCGGCCGAAGAGCCGGCGCCGGTGAGCGCCAGGCTCTGCGGCCTCGTGGGGTCCGCGGAGTGACCATAGCGTCCACTCCCGCCCACGAGGCCAAGGTCAGCCGACCGCCGGTACTGCTGTACCGTACTCGTTTCGGATTCGATTCCGCGTAGATGGAGTCTGGGAGGACTGGAAGACCTCGGCAGTGACCGATCCCATAGCAACCATGGACGACGTGCCTGAGCCTTCAACTGCGCCAGAGCTGCTGTTGCGCTCTGACTCTGAGCTTGTGTTCGGACTG
>CALDQI010000231.1:0-5271 GCA_937911635.1 uncultured Pseudomonadota bacterium
TGACCGACAACGACCAGACAGCATTTGTGACACGCTTAGACGATGAAAAGGGTACTCGGTTGATTGAAGCATTTCCAGACGGTGAATGGAATTCTATTGGACGAACCTTTTTATTGCACCCGCCACAGATTGAACGGTCTGGAGACATCGCGTTGATTTGTGCTGGAACCAGTGACCTTTATGTTGCCGAAGAATGCAGTGCCACTCTCCGAGCAATGGGGCATGAACCCACACGAATCACCGACATTGGTGTGGCTGGACTCCACAGACTCCTTGGTAGAATCGATGAAATCCGAGAGCACAAAATCATCATTTGCATTGCTGGTATGGAAGGTGCACTGGCGACCGTCCTCGCAGGACTGGTTAGCATTCCGATTATTGGGGTACCAACATCTGTTGGCTATGGATGTCATATGAACGGACTGACCCCTCTGCTCGGGATGCTCAACTCCTGTGCCCCAGGCGTTGTCGTGTGCAACATTGACAATGGATACGGAGCGGCTATCGCGGCTCTTCGATTTGCCAATCTATTACCCAAACAGGATTGAGGCGAACAATGACAGAACGTATTCTGTACATTGACCCAATCGGTGGGGTCGCAGGCGACATGCTATGTGCGGCTCTTCTCGATGCAGGACTGAATGAGTCACTGTGGAGGCAGCACCTAGACTTGATCCCATGGAATGAGGACGCTCAAATTATTCGAAGCGACGTCATTCGAGGTGTATTTGCAGCCACACACATCAACATTACACCCACCACATCGGATGAGCCTCTTACGCCTTCAGCGAAACACGAACATCCACACACACACGGTCACCATTCACATACGCATGCAGCCCACCCACCAAATCCAACGATGCACCGGAATACACACTCCGGTCCTCAACCCACTCCATGGTCAGACCACCATCGAGGATTCACAGAGATCTCAGCGCTAATTTCAAACTCCCCATTGCCCACTCCCGTTAAAGAGATGGCAATTCAAGTATTTCGAGTGCTTGGCGAGGCAGAAGCAGACATTCATGGAACGTCACTGGATGAAGTACACTTTCATGAAGTGGGTGCTGTAGACTCGATTCTCGACATCGTCGGTTTCTGTTTGGGGGTTCATTTACTGGGTGTAACAATCATAACGGCGGGTCCCATCCCTTTATCAGGTGGCATGATTCACACTGCACATGGTCCGACCCCCCTTCCTGCACCCGCTACTTTGAGGATTCTTAAGGGATGGCCAAGCACTCAAGGGCACCCCAATCACGAACAAGTCACCCCAACAGGTGCAGCGATTCTAAGAGCATTGGCTATCCACAGTTCTTTTCCTTCGATGGTGATCGAGTCTGATGGCTATGGCGCCGGCACACGAAACCCCCCTGCGTATCCAAATCTCGTGCGAGTCTGCATCGGAACACAGATCACAGCTGTAGAAGAACTCGATGAGACCCCTTCTGACATCATTGAGATTCAAGCCAATATCGACGATATGAGTGCTGAACTACTGAGCCCACTCATGGAGCGTTTGATGGAATCGGGTGCCTTAGACGTTACGCTCACACCAATCCTGATGAAAAAGGGACGCTCTGGACATCTTTGTACGATTCTCTCAACCGCAGAAGAACTCGATTCTGTAATTGAATCTTTGTTTACGCACTCCACCACGTTTGGATGTCGATTTATATCCAAGCAACGTAGAACACTTCAGCGCACTTGGGATACCGTCCAGACCACGCTCGGCACTGCCAGAATGAAAGTTGGGCATCAAGGGAATGTTCAACGACAGATGAGTGTTGAGTTTCAGGATGCAAAACGCCTTGCAGAACAACACGTCCGATCGGTGGCATCCGTCGTCGCCATCGTTCAACACGAACACTGGAAGCAATTTCCACATCGCTACACAGGGAGATGAACCATGTGGCTGACAACACTGCCTTTCCTGCTAACGCTTCTTTCTCCAAGTTGGGCAGAAGATGCTAACAGCATCATGAAATCCATAGAGAAGAAACAGCAATGGACCGTTGCTACACAAACCCTCTCACTCACGATTCAAAAGGGTCCCTCCAATAAAGGGAAACAGTACACCATGCAGACGCAAATGCGACGAGAGTCCGATGCAATCTACTGTCACGCACGATTCACCAAACCCAAAAGCGTTGGCAATACGCAGATTGTATGGATAGACAGAACCGTCGGAACAGATGACATGTGGCTCTATCTTCCAGCGCTCAAAAGGGTCACAACACTCAACGATAAAAATCAGTCCCGTGCGTTCATGGGTTCTGACTTTGAATTCAATGACTTTCTACTGATGAGTCTATCGCAGGAACACGCACTTCTGGAAAATACATCCACAACATGGGTCATCAAAAGTACGCCTACGAACAGCGATCAAACCCCATATACCAGCTGGATCTCAAGCATTGATAAACAAACGCTAGCCCCCCTTGAAATTCAATTTTTCATCAATGAAAACAACGTGAAAGATCTCAAGATTCTGGAAGTGAATCCAGAAGGCATACCCACAAAAAGTCGAATGACCAACTTGGAGACCGGTTCAACAACTCTCCTTGAAATTCACTCGATCGATACCCAATCTGCGATTCCACTCTCGTACTTCACCAAAGAGCATCTCATCTCTGGCTCTTCTACACTGGAGCCTTAATGTCTATCATTGCACTTTCATTTTGGCTGAACGGTTGGATAAGCAGTGCTTATGCTACTGGTATTCACACAACTGATGCCCCATGTCCGATTGACGATGAGGATACCGTCAAACTCTATTTTCAAATCTCCAGCAACGAATACGGGGGGTTTGATTCCGATGGCGCAACCTATTCAAGTGGCATGCAATTTAGAGAGCACGCCATTTCGACTTGCACCAAGTCTTTATTTTCTGCTTATCCAACCGATATGCAGGCATCTTTTAGTCCCGACGATATTCAACAGATCAAGACCTGGCTGACTCCCATCGCTGAACAGTACCCCAATCCTATGATATGGGAACGGTATGAAATCGCCGCGGCGTATTACCGATGGAAAGGAAAACCCGCGTTGTTTATGGGTAGACTCTACTTGGAAGCAGCCTGGACAGCACGTGACAAAGCGGTTGGAATCCACCCCGATCTGAAAGGACCCGTGGTTGCTGATCAGATTCTGGAACAAGGTGCGAAAGAACTGCAAAAGGAACTCACCTTAGAACAACGGAAAATGGTGACTTTCAATCTTGCTCGGGTCGCACATCGGAACGCTCAATTTGATAAACGAGAGCAGTATTTAAAGGCGTTTTTAGCCGATCCCGAACTGGAAAAGTACGAACGAGAAGCCGGATTGGAATTTTCGAAATTGACCAAAGAAGTCGAACCCAGATTGTTGAGGCTCGCTCGATCAGAATACATGATCCACCTACAACAGGCTCCAAAAGATGGACAAACAATGTATCTGTTGGGAGATTTAAATCGTAGACTGGGTGAATATTCTCAGGCTCGAATGTATTTCGAACAGGCAAATCTGACTCCACAGTTGCAACCTGAACAACGGATGATCATCGCTCATTTTTTAGAGACAATGCCTAATATCTAGCAATGTCTTTAAAAAAAGTTCCTTTTGGGAACCAAACTGCCAGTTGAATGTCTAAGCATGTAGAAAATAATTTTGGACAGGATACTAAAAATGGAATTATGCTTTGTACAACTGCGATTATTTTTAATACCCCGATCATTTTTGATCGATATTTACAGATGGAACTATGAGCACTCGAAGCATACCCAGACTAGACGACACAACTTTTACACGACAAGAAGTACTGAATGCTCTAAAGAGCAAACACTCTCTATCAGGAAGCGACTTACGTGGTTTAGACCTCAGCGCCTTAGATTTTTCTGGAGTCGATCTGAGTTACTGCAAGCTTGCCGAATGCAACCTCAGCAAGTGCAACCTTCAAAAGGCCAACCTATCACACGCTTCTCTTTGGAAAGCGAATCTAAAACGGGCCAATCTGACTCAGGCTGTACTTATCGAAACCGATCTAGAATGGTGCAATCTAGATGGAACCACCCTTCATCAAGCGGTCATTCAGAGAACTCTTCTTCCACTGCAAATTTTGACCAAGGAAGAAATCGACAATGCCATTCTGAATGGCAAGCAGATCCGCATGCCAAGCAAAGGCTGGTAAAATCAAATACAGCGACAGAAGCCAATCCCCTCACCTTCAATGCTGACACCTCCACAACCAGTTTGACGTATGAAGATCCGTCCGCGGATGAACAACATCAGAATTCGGAAGCGAAGAGTGACGTCACCTCCTTAGAACGTACTATTAAATGCTCAGAGCAATCCGATGTAGATCGGTTACATTCTGTGGAACGTGATACCACTCAGGGAGTCAAGATGTTGGACGAAGATCTGGTTCAGCTTTTACAAAATGGACAAAGAGAAGCGTTTACGACGCTCGTTTCAAAGTGGCAAGACCGTATCTTCACCTTTTGTTATCGACAGTTAAGAGAAACGTCCCTTGCTGAGGAGGCTACGCAAGATGTATTTGTCAAAGTGTACACCTCCATCCACAATTTTCGAAAGGAATCTAAATTTTCGACATGGTTGTATCGAATTGCTACAAATCACTGTATCAACTTAAACAATCGTCATCATCGAAGGCATCGAAATCAACATCAGTCCTTCGATGAAATGCACACTCAACCAGCGGAAGAACATACGCCGCTGCAACAGCTTGAAAGAAGAGACTTTGAACAGCAACTCCAACAGGCTCTCCATCAACTCCCCGAAGAACATCGTGTGTTGTTGATACTTCGAGACATTCAAGATTGCTCGTACGAAGAGATCTCTGAGATCACACAGTTGAATATCGGTACCATCAAAAGTCGCATCCACAGAGGACGACACAATCTACGACAAATCCTAAATGGAGGACAAGAGTCATGAATAAGTTTCTCTTAAAAAATCGGCTCCACGACTATGTCGATGGAGAACTGCCTTCTGATGAGCGAAAAGAAGTGGAAGCCGCATTAAATCAACATCCCGATTTGATGAAAGAGGTCGAAGATATTCAAGGACAGCGAAGCAGCATGCTCAACATTGGTCAGCTCAAAGCACCTGACAGTTTGCTTGACAATATTTTAATGGACATTGAATCGATTCCTGTTGCTGCAAACAAACCTCGTAGCAAACAGTATCTTCCATTTGTCACAATCGCGGCGGCTGCACTGATCGCTTGGATGCTCATCCCCACTACAAAAATAGATATCGAGTCTCCCGCAG
>CALDQI010000232.1:0-1668 GCA_937911635.1 uncultured Pseudomonadota bacterium
CAAGAAGGCATCGAAACTGAAATGCTGGGGATATTGAGATGGGCTCGGGTGCAATTTGGATCGAATCCAGTAGTTATGGCTGGCGGATTGGTCGCCAATGTTGCACTCAATTCGAAGATTGCACATGAACTAGACATACCAGACCTATTCATTTTCCCAAATATGGGTGATGCTGGACTCGCTGCAGGCGCGGCGTATCTATGTGGTGCTGAACACTTTAAATGGACTCCTAGAAAAATAGACTCCGTGTATTGGGGACCTGAAATTACTGAGTACAACATCAATGAACTATCTATGAACGATTGTGACTGTCGGACACTGTCTATCGATGAGCTCATATTGAATGCGAACCAAACTCTGGCAAATGGCAACATCATGGCTCGCGCGGTCGGAAATATGGAGTATGGTCCGAGAGCCCTAGGTCACCGTTCTATTTTGTGTTCGGCACACTCTAAGGAGATTCACACGAAACTCAATGAGCTACTGAACAGAAGTGAAACCATGCCTTTCGCACCGATGATGAGACGAGAAACGGCCGATCAATGGCTCATCATCCCTGACAATGCTTGGACAGCCATGGAGTGGATGACAATAACGGTTCAGGCCAAGCCCAACCTGATCAATCTATGTCCAGCGGTGATTCATGTCGATGGCAGCTTGAGACCACAACTCATATCAAAAGATACCCATCCAATTCTTTGGAAACTATTAAAGAATCATGAAGACATGACAGGAGAACCGGCTCTAATCAATACTTCGTTCAACAGACATGAAGAACCCATCTGCTGTACAGCCGAAGATGCCATCACCGCATTTATTGAATCCAATTTGGATGCTCTTTGGCTTGGAAACACTTGGATAGAGAGAAAAACTTGATAACTTGACATGTCAAGTGTATACTATAGAGCAAGGATCCTTCTATGCTCTTCCAAACCCTACACTATGCCATATTCCTCATCCTAGTCATTGGGATGTACTGGTCCTCTCCATATCGATATCGGCTCCATATAATCGGAGTTGCATCGATTGTTTTTTATGGGTCTTGGAATGTACACTACGTACCCTTATTGGTTGGTGTGGCCATCCTTGCGTGGGGACTCGGACGACTGTTTAGTCAATCGAGGCGTCCAGATGCACCACAATGGCAATTCGCCCTTGCTCTCAGTACCTTGTTTATACCACTGGGAATTTTCAAATACTGGGACTGGGTTGTAGAAACCATTACAGCGGTTTTGGCGTGGACAGGTATATCCGTTGAGTTGCCGAGACGAGCCGATTACAACATCATTCTTCCCGTCGGTATTTCCTTCTTCACTTTTCAAGCCGCCTCTTATCTCGTTGACGTTCGTCGAAATGGAGAAGAAGAAGACAACCCTTGGCGATTTATTTCATTTCTAGCATTTTTTCCACAGCTGATTGCCGGTCCCATTGTTCGCCAGCACGAGTTGCTCCCTCAACTGAAGAAACCCCTTCTTTTAGAACGAAATGACTTGGGTGAAGCTCTGTTTCGCATCACGAAAGGATTGGTCAAAAAACTCGTGTTCGCTGATTTGCTTTATCACAGCATCATCGAACAAACTTTTGCTGATCCGATGACCTATCGAGGCATCGAGCTTTGGGTGGCTCTATATGCGTATACGATATGGATTTATTATGACTTTTCCGCCT
>CALDQI010000233.1:0-5888 GCA_937911635.1 uncultured Pseudomonadota bacterium
ATTGGACCCTCTTTGCCACAGGCAAGTCTTGCGAGACGGCTCATGCAGGAATGGTATGAAGAGCGATACGGTGAAGGCTTTCGTTATGCCTGGGTGATCCCAGGGATGGCTCGTGTGAGTCAGGCTGCGGGACGCGTTATTCGTACCGAAACAGACAGGGGGGTTGTCATTTTACTTGGCAATCGTTTCGCCGATCCAATCTATCGAGAGTTGTTTCCATCGGAGTGGCACTTGCGTCAAACCACGCGTTTGGGTGATGAAATTAGGTCCTTTTTTGGTTATACTGGAGTAGAGTCCACAGAATCGACGGAATAAACAATAGAGCTGGAGCCAAATGTTCTCACGTGAGATGACGCAGGAAGTTGAGTATCCACCGACTTTGCCACCGATGCTGTCTTCGGTTGATTTGGATGTTGTGCAGGCAAGACGACTGCCATTCATGGACTTGGAAGCACAAATTGTTCGTGCAGCGATGGCGGAGCCAAATGTTCTGACAGATCAACAGGTTGGATGGCTCAGATACATGGTTTCGTTGGCGCGATGCATTTGGATCCGTACTGAAGAAGATGTGGATATCTATGTAGAACGGATATTGTCTAGGTTTAGTTGGTTTGTAAAACATGAGTTGGAACCGATTTTAAGTCGTCGGTATCCGATGCAGGGACTGCGATATGTGTTGCCCAAGTTGATTCAAGAGACTCAACGTGTTCGTGAGGTGTTGCTTGAGCAAACAGATCTGGATGAACTTTCACTCCAAGAGGAAATCTGTAATCGACAGCTCTTATTGGCACTTGGAGGAGGCGGAGGTTCTGGATATGGGTATGCGGGTGTGATGAGAACGTTACACTACGCAGGGATTCCCGTTGAGATGATTGCGGGGACGTCTATTGGTTCCCTGATTGCGATGTTTCGTGCCAAGACTCGAGTCTTTGATCAATTGCCAATGCTCGAAGCAGTACGAAGTTTGAAGTGGTCCACCGTCCTTCGCGTATTGAACATTGAAAATCGATATGGTGTTCCAGCATCTCTTCGATTGTATCTGCGAAGTTCTTTAGACCATCTGCTTCAGACAAAGTCAGGTCGTTCAATTCGGTTTTCTGACTGTGAGATTCCGTTGCTCGTTGTCGCCACTGGACTAACTGTTGATGCCTTTAAACACGATCTGTCCTTCTATGAACATTTGATGGATGATGCCTTTGTTGATTCTCCGCGTTTGTTTCGTCAATCGTCTGTCCGTAGAATATTTAGGATGACCAGCACACTCTATGAGTTTCTATCGAATCCAAATGCTTTGAGAGAGGTGGTGTTTGGGGCAGATGAACTGACTGCCAATGCCGATGTAATTGATGCCGCAGGGTTTTCTTCAGCTGTCACAGGCTTGCTTCATTATGATGTACTCCGAGACGATCCAAGAATGACACGGATTTTGGATCAAATGTATGGTACGTTTGGAATCACTCGTCTGACGGAAGGGGGCTTGGTGAACAACGTGCCAGTGAAGCCTTTGTTGCGGGAAGTAATGCGAGGTCGAATCAAACGGAGAAATCCTTTTATACTTGCCTTGGACTGCTTTTCACCGCAAATAACCAGTATGTGGTATCCAGTTCAAAAAATGGTTGTTCCCAACGTTCACGCCAATATAAAGCATGCTGATCAGTATTTTCCACTCCGCAGGAGACTTGCTCCCATCAATGTAGTGCCGACCGCAGAGCAAGCCATGACCGCAATAGATTGGACATCGGCAGAGATGCAGCCACTACTGCCTTTCATCACCAGAATGTGTGCTTCTCACGCAGATGTTCCTTTTGAGAGGGTGACCATATGAAGCTACCGAAGCATTTAATATTTTTTGATGGAGAGTGTGGTTTCTGTGATAAAACTGTGCAGTGGCTCCTCGACAAGGATGATCAAGAAGAACTCTATTTCGCCCCTTTACAAGGCGATATCGCCAAAGAAGTGTTGCCTCAGGTTGACCTTCCACCAGAGTTGGACAGCATTGTGTATGTGCGCCATTCTACAACTGGAGTAGAAGCGTTTATTTATTCAGATGCAATTGGAGAGATACTAAGAGTTCTTCCCAAACGCTGGTCGTGGATGCGGATTGCATGGATTGTCCCTCGTTCGATTCGAGATTCCATCTATCGGGCTTTTGCCGCGAGACGGATACAATGGTTTGGAAAGGTCGATGCGTGTCGGTTGCCCGATGAGCGTCAATCCCGTAGATTGTTGTCGTAATCATTGTCTGTCAAAAGTTGGAGTTAGTTACCTGTGCCACAACCCAAGTCCCATACTGAAAAGGATACGATTCGGATCATTACCCCTGAGGTTGAACCCGGTCATGCGACGGCAGGGTTGGGGGTGTTGTGGTCCCATCGATCATTGCTGTGGGATTTCGTACAGTTTGATTTGAAACAGCGATATACAGGTGGATCACTTGGGTTCTTTTGGACAGTAGTGACCCCGTTGCTTGAACTTGTCACGTACACGTTTGTTTTTCACGGGCTTCTTGGAATTCAGTTTGAAGAACAGTCTGGGTGGACCCATTATGCACTGTATTTGTTTTGCGGTATGGTCACGTGGTTGTCCTTCTCAGATGGCTTGTCCCAGGCTGGCGTTTCTTTGACCAATAATGGTCATCTTATCAAGAAGATACACTTTCCAACCTTGCTGCTTCCAGCCCATGTTGTATTGTCAGCCGCTATCAATCAGGTCATTCGAACAGTGATTCTAATGCTGGCTGTTCTTCTCTTTACACAGGAAGTACCTTGGACAGTACTGCTTGTTCCGTTGGTGATGCTGATGCAGTTGATACTGACTTTGGGAGTCGGTCTACTGTTGTCGGTGGGTACAGTCTATTTTAGAGACATGAATCACTGGGTCAATGCATCTTTACTGCTCCTTATGTTTTTAACCCCAGTCGTCTATCCGGCTGCGATTTATCCCCGGCAGTACTCACTGCTCCTTCAACTCAATCCACTCGCACATTTGGTGGGGGTCTACCGAGAATTGCTTTTGAATGGAACGTTGCCACATCCTCATTCCATCATTATTGTCATGGTCACAAGCTGTGTAGCTCTGCTCATTGGCTATTCGGTGTTTCATCATCACCAAAGAAAATTGGCTGATGTGGTATAAATCCCTTTATACAGTTTATGAAATACGTTATTTTACAATTGCGCATGTTGCGCAATAAGAATTGCGTAAAAACTTTTCCGAGAGCTAAATGGGTGGGTTAACCTAAGAGTAAGCATTGAAGTGCCTCGTCTTAATCGTTGAAGTTGAAGTTGAAACGAAGTCCCTATGAGACAGTGGCATTCTGGTGTTGTTGAAGTCCATTTGTTGAAGTTTAGTCCGAAGAGTCTGTTTTACGCAGGCTCTTCTTAACTTTTTTCATGGAACATTCAGTGATACACAAGTGGACACTAGAAAATCAACGAAACTGGAAATCTCGCTTAAAACGGCTGATTAAGGACTCGCGTCAAACACAGGCTGAAGTGGCCCGAGAAATGGCAAGGCTTGTCGGAGAGATGGAACAGACTGTAGTCTCTGAGAATGCTTTTGTGGCTCCACTCTCGAGATTTGTCAATGCCAAGGGCAATGAGATCGACCGATGGTTTGAACAAGAAGACTCTCGCCTTGCTCCGTTGACAAAAGCTCTAGGCTTAGAGTCAACGGCTGTGTTGGTCCGACTCCGCAAAGAATTCTTGTTTGGTGAAGGTGAATATCCCGTGCATCCTCTATTTCCAACGGTTGAGTGGATGTTTGATTGGACTGTAGAGGGTCAGTTTCCGGCAGAAGGTACTACCTTAATCGGTAGTTGTGATTTGACTCACAGGTTGATAACCCGTCAAACACCCGAGATTAAAATTTCGCTTCACACGCATTTCAGCAATGTTGATAGACCAAAATGGAACGATGTTTGTCGTCAATTGTCGCCGCATTTGTCGCCAATGCAGATTCAGAGAATGGAGTGGTTACCGATTCATCTTTGGTCAAATATGGGACTTCAATTTACAGCATCTTTGAATGTACTGTATACATTGCTTTATCGCGATGTCTGTTGGTCTGGAGGTCAGTTGGTAAGAGATTGGGCTCGAATTGTTCAAGAAGACTGGGTGGAACGGCATATTGTACAACCTTGTGCTCAGACCTTTCACCTATCAGAAGAACAGGGCGTCATTGTATGGTCCGTCATTCAAAGCACTCTAAATCGATCCTCATCCGAACAACTGACTGTAGCACTACGAAATGAACTGAGCTCGTCCACCGAAACGGATTTTGATCCAATATGGGCGTCGGATTTACAGTCTTCTGAACCTTCTGTGGTGCAAAATGCCATAGAACAAATTGAAGACTGGGTATCACAGGTGCCGAGCGAGAAAATGGTTCGGTATTTAAATGATCTAAGAATCTTAACTGTTGTACAGGAGCGATTGACTTTGAAATACCCAATTGATGCATGTTGTATGACTAGATTGGTTCTTCAGTCTCCAAGTGTAGACCCATACTACTCCATATGGTGGTCAGCATTATGGTGGTCTATACAGGCGAACGACTGGATGAGTATTCATTCGGTATTGGCAGACTTGGATGTATGGGAGTCGAGCAGTGCCTTGTGTTTTGTATTGAGTGAAGTGGAAGAGTCATGCTTGAAGGTGAATAAAGATGGCGTCTCTATTGGAGTTACGACTTGGACGGTTGTAGAGGTTCAGCAGGCATACTCCTGTGTCCTGTTGAAGCAGTATTCTGGATTGTTTGAGTTGATGACGTTATTCGGCGGGTATTCTCTGCTGGATCGCATTCATTGCTTGTCCAGACGTCTATTTGACTGCTTGCCGTTATGGTCTGGTTGGACGGATGTCATTCAAGTCTTGAACTGGTCATTTGCAATGGCTCAACCACAGCCACTGGTCTACTGGTCTCCATATCAGGTTTCAATGGGTACGATGAAAGGCTGGTCGAATCTACAATCTCAAGTGGCTATTCCATTGTGGACAGTACTGGAGATGCACGCTCAAAAGGGCTCTGCAGAGTCAGCAAAACTATTGGCTCAAGGTGATGGCTTGGGGAGTGATATATGGATGTCGGTTCCTGTAGAAGTCCGTTTGTCTTGGCTATCTAAGGTACCTCCTTCACGTAAAAAGTTGTATTTGTTTCAGACTATGCTCGTGGATTATTGGCAACAGCCTCATCCTCAAATTGAGTTTGTGTTGGATATCGGACGGGCGATTGGTTTTGATACAGTGTTGTCTTGGATGCAAGGGTGGGTCAATCCATTGTTTTTGGCTCAACAAGAGTCTGGATTGATTTTGGGACGGGTATCCTTTCAGTTTGCAGAGCATTTCAATCGAACAGATTTGATTGGTACTTGGACGCGTATGCTATGGAACTGGTTGAGAGATAAAGACTCGATTCATGGTGGGTTTATTCGTTGGAATTCCCGTAGAGTCCCTATCGCTGATGATAAGATTGAAGTGTTGATAGCATCGGTATCTGAGCTGTTGGAACTTGGATTGACTTTACAACCACAACGAACACTTTTGAACCATGCTGTTCTTGAAGTGGATTCTCATCTGACACGGCTCTGTCCACCAGTTCAATCCATGGCTTTGTCGAGAATTTTGCTTCGATGGAAACGGAATCAGTTGGTTAAAGGCGATGAATTTTTCCTTCAACATTGGTTGGATCAAACACCAAAGGTCGATTTGGAGGTGGAACGAGCCATATTGGACAATCCTCAGTTGCTCGATAAAACTTGGAGACTAGATACGGAGGGGGCTAGACGTTCAGAGATTGTTCGATTGGCTGGTCTGATTAGACCGATACCGACTTGGGCTATAGCATTGGCCAATCGAGGCGTGATAGAGACTGGTTATTGGCCTGGATGG
>CALDQI010000234.1:0-6551 GCA_937911635.1 uncultured Pseudomonadota bacterium
TACCCCAAACAGTACCAAATATACCCAACCCCACAATCCACCAATTGGCTTGCATCCACTTGGACATGTCGATCACCATCTGCGTCAGTGCAGGCAGTCCAGCCCCCATGTCTGCAAACATCTCTTCGAATGACGGCACTACAAAGAGCAAAAGGACGGCAACAACCACCCCAGCAACCAAGACAGTAATGACTGGATACATCAGTGCACCCTTAATCTGTCTTTTCAAGGTCTCTGCCTTTTCCAGATAAACTGCCAAACGGTTGAGAATGGTATCCAAAATACCCCCGACCTCACCGGCGGCAATCATATTTTGATAGAGTTCATCAAAAGTGCCCGGAAAACGCTTCAGTGCATCCGCAAACGTAGAACCAGATTCTACAGAATCCTTAATGACAGACAGTTCGCTGCGGAACGTTTCATTCTCCGCTTGTTTACTCTGAATGTCCAAACATTGAACGAGCGGCAATCCAGAATCAATCATGGTCGCAAACTGACGAGTGAAAATAACCAAATCTCTGGTGGTCACCTTCGGTTTCATGAAGGAGAGTTCAATTCCACCCTTCGACTCTTTGACACTGGTCGGGTTGATATTTTGACGCTTGAGTTGATTGCGCGCAGCATTCGCATCCACTGCATCAATCTTTCCTTTCTTGGTTTGTCCGTCTGTCGTTCGACCTTCGTAAGCAAATGTGGGCATGGTGAATCCTCAAAAATTACGTGTTCTTCTCAATATACCAGTATACCTTTAGTCGGCGGCAGTTGCACGGACGACTTCTTTGATGGAGGTGATACCGCGACCCAAGTGCTTCAGAGCGGCCATTCGAAGGCTATCCATACCTTGACGAATCGCCTCACGTTTAAGCTCCAATGTAGACGCCCCGTTCAATACGAATTCACCCAGTTCATCGGTCATTGTCATAATCTCGTACACACCCAAACGACCTTTGTGTCCTGTCGAGTTGCACGTCTTACAACCCGCACCATGGTGCACATTGAAATTCGGTAAATCTTCGAGTTTCACCTGTAAGTCAATCAACGTTTGATCGGGCACATCAATTGGCTCTTTACAATCTTTGCAGACTGTTCGAAGGAGACGTTGAGCACAAATGAGGTTTACAGCGGATGCCACCAGGAAGGGCTCCACACCCATATTGAGTAGACGACTTACAGTAGCCGGAGCATCGTTGGTGTGAAGAGTACTCAGCACCAAGTGACCAGTCAGAGATGCTTTAATAGCAATCTCGGCGGTTTCAAAGTCACGAATCTCCCCTACCATGATGGTGTCTGGGTCTTGACGGAGGAAAGAACGAAGTGTTGCAGCAAAGTTCAAACCAATGTCTTCGTGCATTTGAACCTGGTTGATACCGAAAAGGTTGAATTCAATCGGATCTTCAGCGGTACAAAGGTTGGTTGTGGGTTCGTTCAAAGAAGACAATGAAGAATACAAGGTGGTTGTTTTACCGGAACCCGTTGGACCACATACAAGAACCATTCCATACGGTTTTGAGATGGCTTCTTTAAATCCAACCAGTCCTTCTGGCTCAAATCCCAGTTTGGTCATATCTAACTGCAGATTCGACTGGTCAAGAAGTCGAAGGACCACCTTCTCTCCCCACATCACAGGGAGAACACTCACACGATAATCCATCTCTTTACCGCGACCCATCTTCATCTTGATACGACCATCTTGGGGCAAACGGCGTTCTGCGATGTCGAGATTGGACATAATCTTCAAACGAGAAATGATGGCTGACTTGAGTTTAACGGGTGGTTTCATGACCTCGTACAAAATACCGTCAATGCGATAGCGAATACGCAGTTGCTTTTCATAAGGCTCCACGTGAATATCAGATGCATTCTTACGAATGGCATCAATCAAAATCAGATTCACCAATTTGACCACGGGCGCTTCACCAGCAGATTTCTCTAGATCCAAAACGTTGATGTCTTCTTCGTATTCTTCTGAGAAGTCAACATCCTCTTCATCCATATCAAAGTCCATCATCACTTCGTCAAAGGAGACTTCTGAAGAGTAGTATTTTTCAATGGCTTCAGAAATGGCTTGTTCTGAAGCGACAACCACATCAATGCTCAAGTTGGTACCAAATTTGATGTCATCAATCGCATATACATTCGAAGGATCAGCCATTGCGACCATCAATGTGTTCCCTGTTTTATTGATGGGAATCACTTGGTGACGTGTCACAACGTCACGAGTCACAAGTTTGAGGACTTCTTGTGGAATCTCAATGCTTTCTAAGTTGACGCTGGGTACACCATATTGTTTGGAAAGAAAGGACGTCAGTTCACTCTCTTCAATATAGCCAAGACGAGCCAATTCATGACCCAATCGAGCACCCGACCCCCGCTGAGCATCCAGTGCATTCTTCAACTGGATTGGGGTGATTACATTCTCTTTAACAAGCAGTTCTCCAAGACGAGATGATGGTCTAGACATGATTCCTCAAGGGTTGTGTGGTGATTGCAAAAATAGATCTACTTTTCAGATTGACGGTCTGAATAACTCAACCATCATACAAAAATTTGTACGATTCGTCTAGCACAAAGCACTATATGTCTCCTGCAAAGACAATCTGCTCGCGACGCTCAGGCCACGTCCCGCCTCGCGTCGTCATCAATCGTACTTCAACAGGGATCTGAAACTTGAATGCATTCAATTGCGCTTGTGTCGGGACTCCATTCGCATATTGACAATCTTGAATTGCCTTCTTCAAGATTCGATGAGACCGTACGGACATCCAAGTGAGAGGCAATTTCGTAACGTGTGCCGCTTGCTGAATAGAGGTGCCAACAAAGAGATCAGGAAGTTCTATCAGCATTTGAGTGAACATTTTCTCTGTCATCGATGGGGCAAACTTGCACTCGATCTTGGAAGACAATTCTCGAATGGGTGTCGCCATTTGAGTGCACCATTGTATGTCATCGTGCTCCCCTCCCCAATTATGAGTCAAAATAAACTTGGATACCCACTCTAAGACACCATCCGCTGACCCTTCAAACATGTGCGGTACGGAGATTTCAATCCGTTCCACCTGTTGATACCGGAGGCGTTTTGACGCTGCCTTTACATGTCTTCCCAAAATCTCTTCAACACTCTGAATGGCGGTCATCCAGTGCAATGGTCCTTTGGTCGACACAGGACGAATTGTCATCATATACCACACTTCAGACAACCCCAACCGTACCGTTGTTAGCAGATTGCCAGGATCCCACTTTTTGATATTAGAAACAGTTGGATTATCCAAACATTGCTGAGCCCAGAACTCCAAGGTTCGCCATACCAAGACGCGATCGGCACCGTTTAAAGAAGAAAAACATGGGGCATTCGAGAGGGCTAAATTCCAAGCTGACAAGATCTCCTGATCAGAGTACCCCTTTTGCAGACCATGAAGCCAAATTTGCAACGTGAGGATCGAATTTTTTTGACGAACAAACGGATCATGAAAGAGTAAAGAAGCACCCATTCGAGCACTCAGTTCAGCGGCAACGACCAACGCCTTTTCAAACCGCTTTTTTTTACGCGGGGATGTTTTGATGCATCCCGGATCAACCACACCACCCAAATGAGTCCAATGATGAGTCTTGTCTCCAATCCAAGTCTGTACGAGTTTAAATAGAGACGGTGGTATCTCGCCCCCATTGTCAAAGTCTGTGAAACAACGCACTCCCCATTCAGACATCTCTCTCAGCATTGTACCCTCACAAGCCTACAAATCATTTTGTACTTCCTCCATACCACAGTCACTTCGTTGACGATCACACAAATCCGAACTCTGTAAAGGGAACAAATCCTCGAATGCTCATCGCTTCAAAGAGAGACTCATAGTCTGTACCATTGTCAATCAGTCCAATTAGTGTAGCCATCAAGTGAACCGCTGCGATTTCTGCTCCGACATATCGGCCCTGCCACCAACCATTTAGAACAAAAAGACCTCGATTTGGATGTTGATCATCAAAAAACTGATGGTCATACACATACACTCGCGAACGACAGTCCACATGCGACAAAGCCCCAAAAACAGTTGAGATCTGGGATGGATAGGATGCTTTACCAGCAACCGCACTAGAAACAATGGGAATCTGATGCTTGTGTGCGTAGGCACAGACTTTGGCAAATCTTGGCCGCTTGTCCGCATTAAAACTGTGTACACAGACCAAAACAGCGTCGCACTTTAATTCAATGGCCTTCTCAAGAGCCTTCAACAACAGCGTCGAGGTCGTTTTCCCTTGTCCATTAAAAATATCAATCCCAATTAATGTGGCGGTCGGTAGCAGCTGAGACAAGGACAAAGCCAGTTCTGTCCCCTGACCCATACTATCCTTCTCAGTTCGCTCAATCATCAATCGTTCTTGCTGAACGGATATACACCAGCCGATCTCTGAATTAGAGACGACAGAACGCTCAATCCCTGTACTGATGATTGCAATTCGAGGTGTTAAATGCGCTGATTCCATAGTGTATCTATAATTCGATTTCGAGTTACGGACCCGATCTGGATGATTTTATTCCAAATTTGCGTTACAGTGTACTACACTTCTGTACATTCTATCGAGATTTTGCATGTCGTTTTCTATTGCTACACACACAGACACCCGATGGACCATTGGATGCTATGCACTGACGGCACTCTGCATCTCGTTGCTATCGATGGTTCTCCCATGGATATCCGTGGGTTTGTTGATATTATTGGGGTGGTCTACTTGGCAAGAAAAACAAGGGCACGCTGGGTGGTTTCGGTCATGGATCCCCAAACAACACGTGTCCTTTCAAGTGGATTGGCACGAATACAACGATGATATGAATCAGATCCATTTCCACATGGACACACGAGAGCACTGGTGGATTCGATCTGCAATGGCTCTCCTCACTTTGACCACCTTCTGCTGGGCCTGTGTATTTATGGGGTGGGTCACACTGTCATTTTCCATTCTTCCAGTCTTGTGTATCGTTGGAGTTATAGGACACAAATCAGCCTCAGACACAACCATCAATACGTCGTCAGCAGAAGGCATCCACATCTATTCTCCTCCAGAGACCACATGGTGCGGGCTTCAGTTGTTTTTCGAACACCATCAGACAATGCTCGCTAAGACAGGAACATTGGTGGTGCATGGTCAAGCCTCTACCATCCCCATTCATCTGCCGACAGGTTTCGAAGATTGGACCATCAAACACCAAGCGGTATAGAGCCTCATGCTTCCAATATGGTGGTTCCTATCTCAGTTGGCCTTGGCTCACAATATTTCTGGAACAGTGCAACAAAATGGTATCGGACTAAGCAATGTAGCGGTGTATGCATTTGATGAAAACCAACGGTACACTGAAACCAGAAGCGACTCGGATGGTGGATTTGTCTTCACAGATGTTCCCGATGGAGTCGTTCGACTTTTTGCCGTTCCCGACGTAGAAAGCAATGCCATTCCGAGTTTCTATCCCAACAGCGCACTCTACTGTGATGCAGATCGGTTGCAGATATCTAGCGACACTGTTGTTGAGTTCTCCTTAGAGTCGGGCACAGAGTTGCAAGTGACCTTGCTCGTAGACGACGAACCCCTCGAAAATGCACTATTAAAGGTAACGCCAGATGGCGCGTGGACACGCGGAGGATTTTCAGATGAAAATGGAATCGTCTGGGTGGGTGGGCTCCCCGATGAGTCCTTAGTAACTGTTGAGATCGAAGGAGATACAATTCCGACTCAATGGATTACCGGTGAGGATATCCAGACTTTTGGGTATGATGAAAGAGAAGCCTCTTGGATAGAACCATCGGAATTGAACGATGATTCTCTAGAAGTCAACCCCGGCATCACAGTCGGAGGATTGGTCCACAGTGGTCCGACCCCCATTCCCAACGCCAATATGAGTGTTTATTCAAACAGTCAAATTCGCGGCACCCAAAGTGACTCAGATGGAATCTACGTCGTAGAAGGTTTACCGCCGGGAGAAGTTCTATCGTGGATGAGTGCCGATGGATACGCCAACACATACTCGCCATCTGATGACCGACCTGTATATTTTGAACCAATCCTCAGTGAAGGTACTGTCTATAATTTCTTGGATATCGACGCTCCGTTAGAGAGCACTATATCCATCACATTGTTCAAAAAAAGACTGACCAGTTTTTAAAGTTACTTGCATCATTTCATGTACTATCTTTTGAAAACTCTTTGAATGATGATTGCATTTGACCTAAATTTTTTACTGGATCATCTTTTTCTAAACCTCTTATTTTTCTCCATCTGGAATACATATACCCAAGATAGATACCTTGCATAAAGTTTTTTGGTCCATGTTCTAGAAGATTTTTTGAAAATTTATCATTAAATTTTCCACTTTCTAATAATTCTTTCTGCCAGTTTATTTTTTCTGTCATTGCTGTTGCTGTTCCTCCTGTATTTTCTTAAGTCTTTCGTATTCAACGTGTAGAACACCTAGACGCCATGCGTCTTTTAATCTTTTTACACCACCCATTAAGAGTTTTGCATCAGAAGGAGAATGTGACTTCATGTTTAAGAAATCTTTCTGC
>CALDQI010000235.1:0-2824 GCA_937911635.1 uncultured Pseudomonadota bacterium
CAAATGATGCTGGTCCCTGTAGGGGGAACAACCGCTGATCTGAATTTGTTGGGGAATTTTGAAGAGAACATGAATTAAAACTGGAAGTAAAGATAGGGTGCAACGCCACCAGGACGTATTAGCATCAATGTAAAGAAGGCGCTGATCAGCAGTACGTATTGTAAGAAGGGAGAGCGCTTAGAGGTGACAGAACACAACGCTTGGAAGAAATTTGTGCCGTAGAAGTTCATGATCCAGCCAAGTCCAATGGCATAAACCAGTGTGACTTTACTCCCCAGGCCTGTGGCTGAGAAGTCACACATTCTCTCTAAGAATACCACAGCCACTTCTAAATTGGGCGTCACAAAGAAAATTCTTGAGATGGCAATAAAGGAAAATGTCGTCGCCCATCCCACCCAAAAACGCCAGCCGATGGGTTCGATCTTTGGATCGAGTCCCAGCATTCGCTTTCTATCGCGACTTCGTTTGTGCATTGCCAATCCAATACCGTGTAGTCCACCCCAAATTACGAACCCCCAGCTGGCCCCGTGCCACAATCCACAAATCACAAATGTGATGAATAGATTCAGAGAGACTCTGTTTGGAGGGCATTTTGAGCCCCCGAGAGGAATGTAAATGTAATCGCGTAGCCATTGTGAGAATGTGATGTGCCACCGTTGCCAAAAATCTCCGAGGTTGCTTGCAGAATAGGGTTGCCTAAAGTTTTCTGGGATATCAAACCCCAACAGCAACGCCGAACCTCTAGCCAAGTCTGTATAGCCACTAAAGTCACAGTACAATTGAATTGAGTATCCAAACATGCCCCCCCACAATCCAATCGAAGAGTAGTTCTCGGGAGAATCGAATACATCTAGTGATCCATTTTCAAAGAGCAATGTCGCGACGATAATTTTCTTAAACAGTCCAGACAAAATTAACCAGCCTGCTTTGTTGAACTCTGGGAATCGTTTCAAGGGAGTCGCATGAATTTGGGGCAGTAAATCCACACTTCTACAAATCGGTCCAATTAGCAATTGAGGGAAGAAGGCTTGGAAGAGAGCAAAGTCGACAATCGTTTTGGCCCTGATACCGTGACCACGATATAAATCGACGATGTAACTGATGCCCTGAAAACAATAAAATGAGATGCCAACCGGAAGCAGTAAATCAATGATGGGCCAGTGGATTCCCAACCCAATAACGTCGGTCAAGCTTTGGATGCTGGTTCGAAAGAAATCCAAATATTTGAACACGCCGAGCAATCCAATATTAAATCCTACACCTGCCCACATCCAATGTCTTCGCTTCCCAGGTACAGCACCCACCAATCCTTCCGAGAGAACATGGTTGATGGTGGTTGAGAAGATCAACAAGATGAGTGCATCTGTCGATACAAATCCATAGAATACATACGAGACGATGAGAAGCAGGCCATTCCGGTACCATCTGGTTTTGAATCGAGATCCTGCCCAGAGAAAGGTCGCGATCAGTAGAAAGAAGTACCAGTAGAATAGAGAGGCAAATTGCATGACAAGCGCAGTGTATCACCAGCCAAAAAAATGGCGGGCGTTCTGTGTACTGTGTTTGATGATATCCTCAACTGGATGACCGGTCGCCTGAGAAATTGCTTCCACAACATACGACAAGTATTTGGGCTCATTGGCTTTTATCTTTCGAAATTTTGGAATGTTTCGAGGCGTTAGCCACGGAGCATCGGTTTCAATCAGCATCCGGTCCAGGGGCAGATGTGGGATTGCTTCGAGCAAGTCTTGATTGCGACGTGTATCTGCAATCCATCCAGTAATTCCAACAAAGTACCTACGATCGAGTAGAGCGGTTAATTCTGCGAGCCCATCTGTGAAACAGTGGACGAGTGTGGGAACATCTGGAGCGTGATTGTCCATGATATCTATAAACTCATCAAAGGCGTCGCGCTGATGGAGAAATAGCGGTTTTTGGAGATCTGTCGCTAGGGTTAGGTGCGCGATGAAACACTGTCGTTGTTCCTCTGGAGTGGATATGTTCCGAAAATGGTCCAATCCACACTCACCAATGGCTCGAACGATGGGTTGGCGAGCCATCTCTCGAAAAGTATCGATTAATTCCTCAGTGCAGTACTTGGCAGAATGTGGATGCAGTCCAACAGTCGCACAGAGACGACTTGGATCTTGTAAGGCCAATCGGATGGCCAGTTGACTTGATTCCAAGCAGGAACCCGTCAACCCCATGCCTGTAAGTCCAGCTTCAAAGCCACGTTCAACTACAGACCACGGGTTTGTTGAGAACTGTTCACTGTGAAGGTTCACACACGCATCAAACATGATGTCTCCGTCGATAATTAGCAGGAGTTCATAACCAGTTGGCGCGATTTTTCAACTGAACGTGTATGTGGTGAGGAACTTGGAGTGTAGTTTATAGAGGGGTTACTGATAATGTTCCCCAATTGATTTCACAGAATGGTGTGACGGATCCATCATCACTGATTGCCTTCGTTCCGGTCCATGCCTGTGACCCATTCAGATATACGTTTACGGTAACGTTGTTGGGCCCGAGAGTGTCACTTGGGGCAGAGCCTGTATAGTCGTGTACATAGACAGTATAGGCACCCGTCGCCTGCGGATTGTAAATGTTGATATTTTCTGGACCGAGTCCGTCGATATCATCCAAGTCCAAACTTGGGTCGTCAGAAGAGTCACCGAGGACCCCCCAGTCTGGTCCACCATTTACACAATTGCTGTAATTGCAATCGGTCGTCCAGTCATCATAGGAGCCACCTGGTGCGATGAGATGTAAGTCCATGTCGTCCACTTGTTCCCAGTACATTTCCACCCAAAGGTCTTGGGAG
>CALDQI010000236.1:0-10306 GCA_937911635.1 uncultured Pseudomonadota bacterium
ATCCGTATTTTCCGCCCAATTTCGTACTAAGATTATCAGACACAAAGAAGGTGCATCAACTTCGAGATGCATTGTGGTGGATGGAGTGTCGCAGTCGCTTTGTACCTAGATTTCCAAAGTGGAGATTGCATCAATTGTTTGATGATATCACAGTTGATAAGGAACACTTAAAGCTTCAGACTTTGAAGACACCGTTGACGACAACGGAGATTATGCAGACCTATAGTGAACGCGGGAATCCAATACTGCGTTGGTTAACCACAAGACCAGATCAATCGATGGGAGGTGAACATGAGTGAATGAAGCCCCTCCATTAATTCAAATCCAGCTACACCATTCCAACTTGGATTCACCATGTCAAATCATGACAACTCAATCAACAACGCAATTCTATCCAATAACGAGGAAATCGCCATGTCTACAGACACAACACCCAATACTTCAGCATCAGACAATACAATAAACAATCAGTCCACAGGAGAGGGCATGCAGACATCAGACACTGCTCCAAATACACCCCATCATCAATATTATGCGTATGGAGAAAGAGAAGAAGAATGGATTCCTGGGACATACCGAGAACCCTATTTTTGGGAAAGCTCAGATACATTGCCATACTCTCGCAACTATTATTCTTTGTGGGAAGGATTGCCGATGCGTAAGACCATTTCCGAGGCGGGATTGGCTACATTCGTGCGGTTGGCCACACCCATTTCCAAGGAAGAGTACGACCGACTGACCAGCATCAAATCTGCGAGTCAAGAGGCAGACTCTCGTGCAGAGTACATGTGGTCAGGACCTCAATATGATGATGAATAAAATGTGCTTCATTAAATGGTGGGGTTCTTTACAAAGAGCCCCTGATTTCTTATCCATAGTTCATTGATTTATAGGAACTGGCATGACACTCAATTTGAAAACCTTAATCGATTCATCGGATACTGCACAGATTGAACGATATATCCGACGTGCCTTGACCCGTGCTGCGTTTCCAGAGTATCGAACAACAATTGAAGGCATCTCTACGCCAAGGTTTAACGAACCAAAACCACTCTATAAGGTTATCGCAAAGCTACTTAGTCCATTTTGTACTCAAGAAGCTGGTGGGTTTGAAACAGCCCATACAGTTTCACAGCGCCAAATAGAGGCACTGTTCGCAGGAGAGATCAATCAGTTTGAAGGATTGGTCTGTGGTATAGAAGCCTCTCGAATTTCAATGGTTCAATCGAGTCGAAATTCGCTGTTGTCGGAATCTGCAATCGTGTATCCTGAGATGGGTTCACTCGGTGTTTTACATGCTGAAGAATCGATTGAAACTCAAGAGACTAGTGGGAAGATGAATCGTTATGTCCAAGAAGATGGAAGGACGATTTGGATGGGGCATCTGAGTTCAGGAACCAGTGATCCGGATATTTTTCCATACAACAGACAATGTTTATTGGATGTGGTCTCGGGAGGTGCTTCGATATTGAATCCGAGCACAGACGTATCATTTTGGGATGCCAATTTTGATTGTACGGACCAAGTCAATACCAAATTGGGTATGGAATCAACACTTGAGATTTTGTTGGAATTTACCAAGCAACAGTGCGTACAATTTATCATTCCAGCCGTCCGAGTTCGAAAGTGCCGATATGCCGATCGACCCTTTGCCAACAATCAGCTGCATAAAGGGTGGATTGAGCAGCTTGCTGAAAGTATGATCGCAACCTGTCCAAGAGACATGACGGTCACTGCGGTAGACACGGATGGTTTATTTGTCCTCTCGGAGGGCAGTATACACTTTCTTCTTCCCAATCAATCCCCCAAACGGATGGATTCAATAATGGACATGCGGTGGCAACGACATGATACTTTTTCACCGGAAGTGATTTTGGACCACAAACCCATACGCGTAGATTTGGGCGGTCAGAAGTATACATTCCACAACTTTATGGACTTCAAAGGTTCGATAGGTGTAGCTGCTACTTCTTGGTATGATCCCAATCGGTTACGAGAAGAAGAGGTAGCGTTTATGAACTTTCTTCGAGAGAATTATGTCAGATGAAGACTCAACAGTTCGTCCCCCTGAAAAAAAGCGACCATGGTACTTACGATGGCCGATTTGGTTGGCCGCACTCATCTTTGACGCATTTGTCACAGGAGTGCTCGAGTTTTGCTTTGGATTGTTGTAAAGGGTACATAAAATCGAGATAGATGCATCACTGCTGCATCAAGAGGTCCTCATATAATTAAGTTTGGTTGTCAATAATCGCTCGATGATGGGTTGGTTTGTCTTGGTTTCTCAGTTAATCTGTATGCAGAAGGAGGGTGTATGCACAAATCGATCACATTGAGTGGAATGATGGTTTTCCTATGCGCGTGTTTGCCCGAATTGGGTGCGGACAAAGATCTGTCAGATATGGAAGAGCCATCGAGCGAACCAGCCGAGGAACCATCTGATTCAACCAATGATGACTCGGACTCTTCAAATGATTCAGGTGACTCGGGGTCAGATGGCGACTCAGATGATAGACCGATTGAGCCATCGAATGAACCGAGTGATGACGATATCGATGATGGAGTAGGCTATTTGAATCCAGACATCTTACTGTTTACCTTTCGCAATGGCTATGCGGATGGTGGTGTGACAGGTTCGACGGTTGACAGTGCCGGTATAGATTTGGTTGGTTCCTTCAGCCTAATCTTATTTGATTCCATGAACGATGACTATTGTGTAGTGGATTGGACTTTCGATGAGACAACAGTGGCTCCAGATGCAGCGTATTCTGATGGATATGTAACCAATGGATTTTATGGCACTGATGTGGAAGTGTGGTATGGGTATTTGATCTTGTCACGACCTACAACTCGAGAATCGTGCGACAGTTTAACCCCAGATTGGCTGCTCACATTGGATCAAATCAAGGCGGATAGACCGGGTTTTGGATATGGTCCATTGACGGAAGATTTGATGACGTCCATGGAGACAGAAGGGTATGTGTCTTGGGATTTGCTCTCTGACATTGTGTTCACAGGAATTCCTTCGATGACGGTATTCGGTGATGGGCAACGGATGTATTTCCCCGTCAATCAAGGGTTTGCGTATCAGCTAGATTCTGATGGTTCGACCCAGTTTGATTCAACCAATCAGGATATGCCTCAGGGTACAGAGCTAAGCGCTAGCAGCTTGCCCAGCGATGGTTTCTATGTCGGGCATTACTACTTTGGGATTTCACTGGACGGGCACTAAGTCGTCAGTCACTCCGACTGGGTCCCATTCTCCGTGAAAGGCAATCGGAAGTAAAGCCATTGGAATGATGCTGATGGGACCCTTGGAAATATTCGATGCTTCGAAAATGTGAAGCAGGGTTCGTTTCTCGACGCCATCACTCAGTAGGACCAATATGTGGTCTTCATCATCTGGATTTGAAGCCACGATTGGTTCTCCAACGAAGATGGTGTCTGATGTACTCCACGTTTGAGCAGGGTATTCTGGATTGTGGAGGTCTACAACGATGATGCTATCAAAAGGGTCGCTGTGGATTTTGTCAGAACGAGTGGCTCCAACCATGTATCGAGCATTTTGCCCACACTCGGCTCCGGGTACACGTGGGAAATCGATGCCATACGAACTTAGTTTTTCCCAAGATCCTTCGTCACTGTTTGGGGGTATCGTTATCCGATACATCTGTTGGGCATCACGCTGGTCCGGAAGCGTTGGGTCAAATGGCGTATGTCTCCCTGTATATCCGAACTCTTCGCCAAACGGAAAATCGTGAAAGATACAGGCATCAATGATGACTGTACCATCCTCCTGTTCAAATGCATTCACAAAGTGAACGACATAGACGGGCTTGGGAAGTCGGATCCGTCGGATGTCATTGGTTGAGCGTCTGGGAATTAGAATCATCTCTCCATCAGCGTTGGTATTCGTCTTGATAGAAGTGAGCATCGTGCCCGCTCCCATCAGGTGTTTGATGAAGGATAGGGGTTTGATACTGAGGTTGTTCCCGCCAAAGATGACCCAGTTTCGACTGAATGTAAAGTCGTGTACAAATGCCGTATGTGGAATGGTGGCGGTTCGTGAGTGGATGCATTCGTCGTTGGAATTCACCTCATGGATTTCCAAGTCCGTATATCGACCCATCTTGAGATTGACCAAAATGATCGTGTCGTCTACTGGATCGTGATGCATGTGTGCAAGGGTCGTTTTACCAGCGATGAGTCCGTTGAAGGTTTCCACACCATGGGTTTCCAACGTGTTTGGGTCGAGGGCATGAGGTTCACCACCTTCCCAGCCAGCAATCAGTTTGTCTCCCCAGCGATAAATGGTTGTGTTGGCAACATTTCTAGGGATACTACGGGGCATGTTTTTCCAGAAGTGGTCGTGTGGGTTGGTCGCAAATCCTCGGACGCTCAGATCCTCATTTTCTGCCTCTACGATATAAGACTTCGTTTCGATGAATCGTGCTTTCAGATCCATTGATCCATCGTCATTGAATGCAAAGGAGCGTAAATATCCGTGCCCATCGAACGGGTGTATGAAGGTGTTCCCGTATTGATTCCATCCGGGACCGTTGGAGAGCAATCGGCCTCCTCGCAAGCGTAGGGGAATGGCACCTGTCATTTCCTCCGCAGAGATGTGAATATCTATATTTCCCGGTTTGATCGTGATGGCAGTGTTCCAAGACTCCGAACGTTGTTCTGTATTCGACATGAGGATGTATCCAACTGAGAAATTGATGAAGTGGAAAGAATGTGGATCAGCGGTTCTAATTTTGGCTCAGACCCGTCCAAGGAGCAGTATTGCACCCTGTCAGTAAATCATTGCGATCGGCTGAAGATCCTTTCGCCTCATCGATCGATGAGGCATTCGATATAGTGTGACAGTAGAGCCAATCCCCGTCTGGATTTGTGGTCCATTCGAGTTTGCTGTACAGCCCGGGGGCAGATTGATTGCCTGCATCATTTTGTGCCAACGCATAGTCTTCATCATTGCTGTATTCTACAACGTGAAACAACAGTGGCGCTGTGCCCATAGCCCATGTGAATGGATTGATAGAGTGTGGACTCCCAGCGCTGTCGACAAAGTCTCCAGAGAGGTCCATATTTAAACGAATTTCAGTCCATGGACTCCCCGCACATCCCAGACCTAGATCCGCAACATCGGCGTTGGCAGTCATTGCGGCGTCTTCAGAAGGTGCATCAGAGATGGATTGACAGTAAAACAGTTCACCATCATCATTGCTGTACCACTGGAATTTACTCCATCGGCCAGGCATGCCGTACTGCTGATTGTTGTTGTCACCATTTTGTGCAATCAAGAATCCAGAGATATTGTCATACTGTGAAATGTTGAACATGCGATTTGGTCCAGCATCCCATAATTCTTCTGTGATGGTGTGGGAGACTAGTTCTACATCGGTATAGCTTCCGAATAGCCCCACTTCAGACTCGTCTGGTTCTGGTTCTTCTATACCGGAGTCATCCTTTTCTTCAGTGTCTTCAGTGTCAGAGTTGGAATCTTCGATGACGATATCAAAGAACCCACTGTCTTCTACGGGTTTTTCTTCACAGGCAAAGAAGGAAAGCAATAGATTCATGGCAGCTCCAAAATGGTTCAACAGTGGCAATGGACGTTGTTTAAATTTGTATCACAGTTTTAGACTGTTGTATTGCAATCGTACAGTTGAACGATCTGAATCATGGAGAGCTACTACCTTCTTTGGATGTTCAGTGTTCTCCCATCGTCGTCGAGGCACACTGTAAAGGCGGCAAGATCCCGCTCTGCCGGTCCTTGAAGAACTGTTCCATCCCAGTCAAATAAAGAATTGTGGCACGGACACCGTACCAAACCCAGATCAGCAGCCCATTCCACATCACAGGTACCGTGCGTGCATATTTTCCAGACAGCAATCCAATCGTTTACCCCAACACAAACGACCAAAATATGGACGTAGTCATCTGGAAAAGAAACCGTTGAACTGCCCCCAACCATCGACAGTTCTGGGTACTGATCCAGTTGAAGTTGCATAGTTGCCGAGAGACATTCTTCGATGGGCTCGAGTCCCGTATCTCCAGTATCTAACAAAGTAGCGGTATCAGGATCGTTTAGATTTTCTGAATCGAGTTCTGTAGCCGGTTTTGGATCTGAAGAAATCCGCAGACAACCTGTTGAACCAGTCAGCATCCCCAAGCCCAAAACTTGCAGACAATCTCTTCGACTTAGTGACCTATCCTCGAGTGGGCCGGTCATTCAGGTGAGCCATTCACGATGGCGATGGCGTCCAAATCAAAGCCACCTGGGCCACTGGCTCCAGAGTCGGCAACTCTAATGTACCGAGCTTCTGACAATCCAATATCGGCAAGATCAAAAGCATCGCCACCAGCGAGTTCAGGATCTCTCGCATCGATACAATTGTTTGGGTGAGATAGGGAAGGGGACGCACCTGCACAGCCTGGGTATCCGTTGTCCGAATCTTCTGTATCGCAGTCCCATGTAAACCACGTCTCACCATCCATGCTTGCTGAGACGATTCCCGTTTCATACCAGCCGATGAATACATTTTCGAAGACGATCAGATCTGGCCCTTCACCATCAGCAATCATTTGATCGAAGTCAACGATGATAAAGCCGTTCATTCCGAGTGATACCACATCTAGCGAACCACTGTTGGGACCTGCCCCGAGGGGTGGTCCATAGACGATGCTTGGAAACTGATCTTGACCAAAACCAGCCCCTTCACCGAATTCTACTTCGACGACTTCTGTGATGAAGGGGGTTGGGTCATAGATCACAGGGTCACACTCTTCTTCATCGGGTTCTTCAGTGTCTGAAGTATCTTCTGTATCTGAAGCACCAGTGTCTTCTAGACCAGAATCTTCTTCGAGTAAACCTGTATCCTCTATTTGTTCGCTGCCTGTATCGTCGATGGTATCTGAAGATTTGTCTTCATCACTACAAGCAAACAATATCAATGCGATAGACCACATTGGAAACCTCTGAGAAAGCAGACCGATGGACATACGAAACATCCATCGGTCTATCGTGTGTAGTTTGTGGTGAACTATTCTGTGATGAACTGTGTCCAGCCGAATCCATTACAGCCAGTGGCTAAGTCATTGGCATCTGCTGATACAGCCAGTGCATCTTCTTCAGTGTCAGCACCGAAAGCAATCTGACAGTAGTGCAATCCACCATCCGCATCACTGGCAATGTCAAATCGGCTCCACTTGTCCGCCAAGTCTGTCCAGGTTTCACCAGCACCCGTACAATCTTCTTCTGTTGCCAACATCCAATCGCTGCAGTACTGACTTCTCTTTTCAGAGTCGTTTTGAGCGATCAACCAACCTTCATCGTTGCTGTACTGAGAGACGTGGAAGAGCAAAGAACCTGAATCCCACTTGAATGCGTTGATGGTGTGAGAACCACCCCAATTGTCATCGTACGTTCCTGTATAGGCAAACTTGATTCGGATCTCTGACCAACCGAAACCGTTGCAACCGGCGGCTAGGTCATTGGCATCAGCCGATACAGCCATGGCGTCTTCCTCAGTTTCCGCATCGTAAGTGATTTGACAGTAGTGCAATCCACCATCCGCATCACTGGCAATGTCAAAACGACTCCACTTGTCTGCGAGGTCTGTCCAAGTTTCACCAGCAGCTTCACAGTCTTCTTGTGTGTACAAAGTCCAATCGCTACAGTACTGACTTCTAGCTTCGGAATCATTTTGGGCGATGATAAACCCATCATTGTTGCTGAATTGTGAGATGTGGAAGAGCAAGGAACCAGACGTCCAAGTATCAGCGGCGATAGTTTGTTCACCACCCCAAGAGTCTGTGTATGTTCCAATATACGCGAGTTCCTCAGGATCTGTATGGGTGTCTTCAGTATCCTCAGTGTCAGACGTATCTTCTGTGTCTTCCGTATCTTCCGTATCTGAAGTGTCTTCTGTGTCCGTATCTTCTACACCGGTGTCATCAACATCGATTCCGGTGTCTTCTTCCTTCTCTCCACATGCGAAGAGTAAAAATAGTATTGTGTTCATGATATCTCCCTTTTGAGTGAACATAGTTTGGGTTGCGCACTACTGATGGGTACACGTGTCCCACAAGTATAGAGTGCTGTATGTAAGTTAGACTTGGTTTCACATCTAGGGCATCCCACCGATACCAGATGTATCTATTGGCCGGTCTCCTGACTTATTCGGACTTGCACTCTATCGACCTTCCCAGTGTTTCACCAGTGGTATTGTGGAGGAATGCACCAAACTTACAGTAGCGGGGGCTGTGTTGGATTTTCACCAACTTCCCAGTTTCACCCTTGCGGGTACCAAAAGATACTTTGACCTTAGTTCATATAAAATTATTTGTCAAGCGTATTTTTGGAGAAGGCTATCAACTCGGGTCGTTTTGTAAGCACTTGATTCCACCACGGCATCGACTCAAAAACAGTTCCTAAGTCCTCTGGTAACGGACTGTGTATGGCAAGAGTGTGTTCCTGATATTGTAGGTGTAATTTCCCTGCGTGAAGCGCCAATCTTTTGAGCCCCATGTTCTCTCTCCACCATCGATTCACCCTAGAGTCTCCGTGGTCACCGTCATGCAAGATGGGGTGGTGCAGGTCGCGAACGTGTCTCCGAACTTGATGGTTTCTTCCGGTTTTAGGGAGCACTTCTAGAAGAGAGCATCGAGGTTCGGTGCTTCGTCCCAAACACCGAACAACGGATAGAGCTTCTTTGCCTTTAATAGGGGTATCCACGGTGATGGGTTCTTCATGGGGGAAGCTGCCTCGTACAAATGCCCAGTAGGTCTTTTGACCTTGGCGGAGAGTTTCAGCCATCGGTTCTACAAATTCAGGGGACAATGCAAAGATCAATAGTCCCGAGGTTTGCCGGTCCAATCGGTGTACGGGCCAGACAGGTTGTCCCAAATGATCTCGTACTCGTTGCACCAGTGGGACCTCATCGGGAAATCTTGGATGAGAGTGAACGAGAACACCGGCGGGCTTGTCAATGATGACGATACGTTGGTCTTGGTAGAGGATAGGGGGCATGGGTATTCATACCACGTGAGATCTTACTTAGGCAATCTTTCCATCGTCAAAGTCTCACCCTTCGACAGGGTCTAAATCATCCACTCAAAGTGGTATGTCTCGTGGGACAGATATGGGTACTGTTAATGAGAATGTGTACAATTCATTGTGTGATACATCCCATTAGATTTGATGAATAAATAAGCAACCCTAAGCCAAAACAACGTCTGTTGGCATGATTTGCAGACTCAGTACCTCACCCTTTGCCAGCGTCTGCACCATCCAAGTGAAGATGGCTCTATCCGTTGCCTTTTTGACATCTGAGCGTTTATCCAATGAACGGAGGATCATCTTCATTCGGAAGTTGTCTTTAAATCGTTCGCGGTGATTGTCAAGATAAGCCAAGTTACGTCATTCAGCGGACAGCGAATCCTTAGGGGACATGTAGGACTTTTGTGACTGTATTCCGTATCAGTCATGGAGATGATAAAGTATCATGCGTACTTTCAAAACTAAATTTTGTATCGATTTCGCGTACCAGATATGGGTGTATTGAATATTTATGTACGAGGTGTAGTATGAAAAGGTCAAATCTGATTGTGAGTGCATTGGTGATTGGTGTTGCCATGTCTTCTATAGGGTATGCCTTAGAGAGTTCAGGAGAGCGCTCCTTCTTAGAAGAACGATTGATTCGGATTCGAGGGGTAGAAGCCGAAATTATAGAAAACATGGGGTATATTAAAATCGCAGAACTTACTTATGAAAGTAACTTTGACGTTTTTGTAACTGCTGCTGCGTACCCACCCGTACCTTCAGATTCTCCTCAAGAATGGGTCAGGGAGTCTTCGGGTGGGTTTGCAACATTGGGCTGGTCTCCAGATGGTGACGTTCGAGGCAGCTACTCCGTCACGACAACTACGACAAACTTTACGGCTCTTGGAATCGGCGACATCGATGGTGATGGGACGTTGGAAACTTATCGGGCTACGAAATCCATTAATGCTAGAGCGCCAGAGAACTATCGTTCATCCCGTCGCTCAAGCCGTTCGAAGAAACGAAAGACTTTTAGTTTTGATCTTAAAGGGCTTTTCGGCGGTCCTTCAGATGAACAACAGTTTGAACTGGAGATCCTGCAAAATGTGCAGGCTATTAAAACCGCAGAATTCGCTTATGAGGGTAACTGGGATGTGTTTGTACCTGCAGCACTTTATCCCAAATCTCCGTCGAGTTCTCCCCAAGAATGGGTCAGGGAGTCTTCGGGTGGGTTTGCAACATTGGGCTGGTCTCCAG
>CALDQI010000237.1:0-4146 GCA_937911635.1 uncultured Pseudomonadota bacterium
CCCAGCCCGTATGGTCACATTGATAGACAATGACGATTCCTCTGATGAGGATTATGCAGATTGGTAAACCACCTTCTGTTCGCTTACTCTTCTTCTTGCATCGGCTTTTGAGGGGGTAAATCACCACTGGGAGGCTTGATGGCTTCCAGCGTCAAGGTCACATCCGAGATATCTTCATCCACGACACCCAACCGGGCTCCCAACGACAATTGATCCACATCTGCAGTGATCTTGTTGTTTTTATCTCCGTCACATAAGGCTGCTATATTCACGGAAGATCCCTTAGGTACCATAAAGGTAAACTCTCCCACTGTTTCCAAGACCTTCGTAGTGATCGGTCCTTTCATTTCTCCGCCATCTTGAGGTCCACCCAAGTCTTCTGTACCAATGGCGTCTAGACGAAGAATCCCAGCACACTCTCCATTAATTGTACCGGAGATGGTAACATGCTCGAGTGTATCGATTTGTGCCTGTGACTGTTGGGCCTTCATCTGCTCCATATCCATCAAGACTCCGCCTGGTTTGCCAGCTGGTCCTCCTTGAGCACCTTGACCGCCTACACTACCCTGCATTTCTCCGCCCACGTTGGCTGGTGCACCGGGAGGTTTCCCTCCTGCTCCTGGATTGGCTCCGGGAGTGGCTCCATTTTGCTGGGGTGCATTTCCCTGTACATTGACTTTGGGATTGTCGTTGGTGGTTTCACTTGGAGGTAATGGGCAACCAAAAAGCAATACAGACAAAAACAGCATTCGAACTCCAAATACACTTACAGATATCAATGGTCAATCTACTGTGTTTAATGATTCTTGTCGATCTTTTTCCAATCGGGAAAAACTATGGAGTTCAGTTCGTTTCAGGTTATCTAGATAAAGATTTCTAATTTAATGAGCGTTTTCATGTCAACACCCTTAGTATTTTGTCGTGTTTGTGGTTCAAGTCGCCCTATCCACTCTTCCTCCTCGAAATTCTGCTGTAATTCGGCGAAAGAAGCTCTTCACGAAGAACCGAACACCACAAATCGTATCCGCACCCCTCGCATTAATGGTAAACCTGTCTCGTGGGACGATGCCATTGCGCACATCGCTTCCAAAGTAGATACCGGACGTAAAATTGGACTAAACACATTTGGGATTTATACGGGTAAAGTCAGTTTTTACCGTGGTCACGATTGGCTTGAGTCGATGCTACTTGCATTTCATACTGGTACCACTTCTTGGTTCACCGACATGTGTCTCGATGATGCCAATCGATTGATTGTTACAGAATGGATGATGGGACATGCGGCGCCACTCTTGACAGATCTGGGCAGAGCACACAACATTTTGATTTTGGGAGATGATCCGTCGATTCATGATTGGGGAATGCTTCAACCCGATCATCAATACACCGCAGAGATCAAGCACTCGCAGCAAACCAAACATACGAAAGTATCTTTCGTCAGTGCCTCTGCATTTACCCCTCATATCCCAGCCCAAAAATCAATATCCATTCGCCCTGGAAGCGAACCCTTCTTCTTGCTGGGCATGCTCAACCTGATTGTAACCAATGGTTGGTATGATAAACAATACGTTGGCAAATACACGCAGGGACTACAAGCCGTCAAACACCTGATCGCACCATATACGGTGTCTCGCTGTGCCAGTGTATGCGGAGTTGGAGACGCCGACATCTCTGGAGTCACTCTGAAATGGATTCGGTCTGCTATGGGATTGATCCACCTTGCACCCGGCGCTTTACGATGTGAACATGCAACTCTCGGCGCATGGGCCTGGCTAACCTTACATGCGCTCAGTGCCAATGCTCTTAGACCAGGTGGTATCTACGAAGCCGTCGGGGCTCTTGACTTACTCCCATTGCTCGTGGGACTACGAACAGAGAATGCACCCAAAAGTCAAACAGGAGGTCAACAACTCCTATTGGGGCAAAACCATTCCTCCCAGCTGTTGCTAGAAATGGAACGTGGAAATTTGGAAACGTTACTTCTACTAGATCGTCCCCATACCACACAACAGAGTCGGTTCCTACAGGCGATACAAACCCTTTCTTGTTCTGTGGTTCTGTCCGATGTTGAAACTGAATACACTGCGGTTGCTGATGTCGTACTGCCACGCAGCACCACATGGGAAGAAAAGGACATCTTACTACATCGGAATTCTCAGTTCGCCATAAAATGTCTACCAACGTCTAGTGCTTTGCACCCGAAATTTGCAGAGAGTAAAAGTGCCCAAGAAGTTCTAAGCACGCTTGGACAGAAACTCTCCTTCAAATGGACCGGCAGTGACATTGGGCTCACCAATCGACTGCTCGCCAAGCAGATTCAGCGCGGGGGACAAGAGACATGGATCAACAGAATCTGGGGGCTCTTACATGAAGAAGACTTAGAGTGCGAAGGAAGCCTCAACGGACAAGGAGAACACGACAGAGCCTTGTGGCGACCATCGCAAGATACGATACAACTTGCACCTGCTCCTCTAGAGGAGCTCTTCAAACAGGTTCGAGACCAAAAAACAGACGAGAATTTCCCCTTCTTCTTGCAGAGCAGTCACTCTAGAGGCTCTACCAACTCAGCTCCACAAATAGAAGCGCATCCGGATTGTGGGTTCGAAAATGGGGATTCTATCCAGCTGTCTACACGATTTGGAAGTCTTACCGGTGTACTAATCCACAATGAAGCTGTACACCCATTGGGAATCGTTTGCTCTGCAACAGACTCTCCAGAAGTTTTAGACCTCCTACCTACCCAAACGGACCTATGGTCAGGAACTCCAATCTTCAATGGCGTTCCGTGCCTGATCGAAGGTTAACAATCTGTTTCTCTTATGGAACCGTACCAGAACAAAACCGATTCAAAATAGGGTCCTACGCTTCTGATCACCATGAGATTGTCAGCATCATACTGACTATAGAGACAGCCACCACTCGACCATCAGTGGTCGATCGATGTTCACTTCATCCAGTCGCTCATCTATTTGCAAAACGATGGCATCGAGATCCGGTCCCACCTTAGCAGCCAAGAATTCAAGTACCGGAGACTTAGAATTACGCTTAAAAGCACCCACTGCGGCTTCCAATCCGGACTCAGAGTCACCAACACCATACAAAACGGCCGCCGGAATAGGATTCCCCGTATCTTTTGCGAATGCTATCAATCCATCCTTGGCGCCTTGCTGAGCGTATCGAAGACACCACAATGGTATATCTCTAGAACGGGCTCTGTCCGCATGCCTGTGCTTATGCAACAGATGATAATACCCCATTCGAGACCCTTCTAATTCCCGAAACAATCCCACCAACCACAATGCTGAAGGGTGTCGTTCAAGGACCCATTCCATAAAGGGCTCTTGATTGAGTTTCATCTGTTTACCAAGAGCACTATACAACTCTTCTGGAGGCACGATCGCTTCCAAATAATCAACAATCGTCAGTAAATATTCAGCAAACACAATGTGTTGAATTCTTTGCTCTAGAAGCAGTAGCGCTATGACCTGCGGATCGGTTTGAATCCAATGATTGACCACATCAGAGATTGATTTCCCAGCTTCTAGAAGCTCTACAATCTCTTCCTGTGCACGGTCTATCGAACTACTCGGCATAATTAACCTCATACAATCGCTTGCTGAGTCCGGCGGCTGAAGGCAACACGTTTTTAAAGGGTTTTGGAATCACCAGAACTTGTTTGGGAAAAGGATCAACTTGCATCGCCATTGGATATCCTTCAATCTCTTTATCTGAGAGAACGCTGCTACCCTCTGCCAAAAGTGGATACCAGATGCCATCGTGAATTCCCCACACACCAGCAGCACCAATCATCGACAACCACATTTCTCCACCATCTGTCACAACTTGCACTACCAAGCAAATGATTTGACTGTGGGGTTTTCGGTGATGGTACCAATCCCAAATTTTTCGAAGCAAGGGTTTGAGTCTGCCAGCATGATTTGCAATCAATCGATTCAACTCTTTGGACAATTCAATCGTTTGACAAAAACTACGTTTAATATCTGCGTCGTGAATCCGACCTACAGCGGAGACATTCCCAACCGGCGTACGTTGCGTCGCAGCAAAAATACCGGTAAAAGGGAATTGTGACTCTTTGCCAATAATTCCCAATGATACTACTTCTTGTTGTGTCATGAATTTCCTGTG
>CALDQI010000238.1:0-6753 GCA_937911635.1 uncultured Pseudomonadota bacterium
CCCTGAATCAATCCGAGCTTGAATCCGCGCCGCAGACTCCTCAATTCTCAATTTTGGTACACCTTGTTCAATCGCTTCCGGCATCCCACCCAACTCTTCGATTTCTTTTAGGTGCTCCTTCGCCTTGGCATAGATTTCATTTGTTAACGTCTCTAGCGCATGTGACCCACCGAAGGGGTCCGCTGAGTCACAGATCCCCGTTTCCAACTGAAGCAACAGTTGAGTATTCCGAGCAATACGAGCCGAAAAATCAGTTGGTAAAGCCAGAGCTTCGTCAAGTGAATTCGTGTGTAAAGATTGCGTATGACCCAATGCTGCAGATAGTGCCTCTATCCCTGTTCGAGTCACGTTGTTGTAGACATCTTGGGCTGTTAAGGACCAACCACTGGTCTGGCAATGGGTTCTCAGCATCTGCGACTTGAGATTCTTCGGGTTGAATTCCGAAAGCATTTCTGACCAAAGACGTCTTCCTGCCCGTAACTTGGCAATCTCGGTATAGGTATCCATACCTATCGCCCAAAAGAAGGATAGTCTTGGCGCGAAGGAGTCGACATCCAACCCTGCACCTATCCCCGCTTTCACATAGGCTAGTCCATCAGCCAAGGTGTACGCCAATTCCAAATCTGGTGTCGCACCCGCCTCTTGCATATGGTATCCAGAGATGGATATGGAATTGAATTTTGGCATGTTCGCAGCGGTATACTCAAATATATCTGAGATGATTCTCATAGAGGGCTTCGGTGGATAAATATAGGTATTTCTCACCATAAACTCTTTGAGAATATCATTTTGAATCGTGCCACGAAGTTCTTCAAGCTTAGCGCCTTGTTCCAATGCGGTCACAATATACAATGCCAAAATTGGTAGTACGGCACCATTCATCGTCATGGAAACAGACATTTTATTCAGGGGGATTCCAGAGAATAAAATCTCCATATCCAAGATGGAATCAATGGCAACACCGGCCATTCCAACGTCACCCATCACCCTAGGATGGTCAGAATCATATCCACGATGGGTCGCCAAATCAAAGGCTACCGACAGCCCCTTTTGTCCTGCAGCCAAATTGCGTCGATAAAAAGCATTGGACTCTTCAGCCGTTGAAAAACCAGCATACTGACGGATCGTCCATGGACGCTGAGCATACATCGTGGCATAGGGTCCTCGTGTAAATGGCTTGACACCTGGAAATCTATCCGTACCTTCCTCTGATGGAGGAGTCCATGTTTGTGTCTCTAACCCGGAGGGAGTCTGTACAGACTTAGAGTCTGGATCCTCTAAATGTACCGACTGTTGAACGATAGACCAGTCTGGATTCAGCATCATGGTTGACCTCCCGCAGTATCGATATCTATGTATTGTAACACCTCACCCCAACGTTCTAGCATGTGTACACCTTTGTAGATTGGAGTGCATTGAAAATCGAGCGCAGACTCCAACTCTTTGGGCAATCGACCAACCACCCAAACGGGAGATCCCCCGCTGTCCTGTAGATTTCGCACAGTTTCTTGAAGATTTACCGTATAATCGGCTGCAGTGCCCACGACACATCTGAGAGAGGCTGAGGCATCGCATTGAGAGTGTTCCACTACTTCTCCTGTTAAACCAACTGTCGCCAGTTGCTGCTGCAGATACTCCAAACGAGGTTTACAATCGATTGCAGAACCCAGGCAGACTATCTGTACGGACACTGGTAATCTGGCTTCAAACTGAGCCCGCACAGTTTCGATTTGTTGAACGTCTCGAACAAATAGTTTGGATGCCGACTCCACCCACTCAGTGCCCAGTCGTTCTGTGGGATTCGCAAATGCTGTCACACCAGTAACGCCTTCCTTCTGAGTAGATAGGAGAGCCTGTCTGGCATCGCGCAGTTGATGAATACGTTGTGAGAATCCATTGTCGATCAACCCCTGAAGTCCCTCTTCTGAACAAGAGACAAACTCAGTCCATACTTGTGCACACAGCTCCTGTGTCTGACTCTCAACTTGATAGGACCCAAACAACGGATCCATCCAATTGTCCAATCCAGACTCTTCTTTGAGCACAGCATGCATATTTTGTGCAATACGATGAGCATGCTCAGACGCTGTAGATAGCGCATCATACCCATGAATAACCAAGCCATCAACACCGCCCCAAACGGCACCTACTGAAGCATACAATCCTCGCAACATGTTGTTGTGCTCATCCGCTCGCGAAAACATCCGAATCGAAGTCTCCGCACAAATGTAGGGATATTCAACTGCCATATCAAGTTGACTGGCCAGTCCATGCATCAGCTGTCTCAATGCACGAAACTTAACGACAGTCTGCATGATATTGGAGTCTGTAGAACAATGAAGCCAAGCCGACTTCCACGGTATTCCTCTCTTGGCATATTGCAAAAGAGACAGCAGTGCCCAAAGCAGTTCTTCTTTCGCCGTCCCACCCAGTTCAAAGACAGTCGCAGTATCAATCGTCAAAGGATGGTCGCCGTCTTGTCCCTGTAACAAGTCCAATACAGTCTCTATTTGCGAGTTTCCTCGACACTCACCACCATCAAGTAATTTTAACGCAAAGGGGTCGGCATGAATGACGCTATTACTCTGCTCTTTCAATCGAGTGATCAACTCTGAAACACTCTCACCCACAACCTCAATACGACCAGTATGTTCAGAGGGATCGTCAGTCTGATACACTCGAGAAAAAGCTGGATTCACACCTTCTGTCCACTTCGCTGCCGTATCAAATTTTCCTGCAACTCTACCTTGCATTTCCAAGGTGTTCCAGCTCTGTGCCATCCTCATGGACGTAGCATATTGTTTGGGTCGGTCAGCGTACACCACATTTGTTGTCAATCCTGATAGACCTAGTTTGGTCAATGAGGACAATGGCTTACCCTTTAACAGCTTTAGGGCTCTGCCTTCCCACAGATTTCTCGTAGATTCATCTTCCTGCATGAAAAACCTCCCACATGTTGAAGACTAATGTAACTCAAATGAACTTAAACTTACAAAAGGAGAGCCTTCACCCGATTGAGTCACCTTAAAATTCAGACAACACGCTCGACTCTTATCGGTCAACTCTCAGTAATCAGACACAACTCCCATAGAGTGATCGGATCCTGACTGACAACTCTTCGAATCGACAACTCTGTATTTTGTCTAGACAGAAGGTTCAACCATTTTCGAGTCGATGTAGCGTTGGTGTTTCGAATAAACAATCGTTTCAAGGACGTCAGTTGCAGCAATACACTGGGAAACTCTTCCAACTCCGTATGAGCCAAATATAAGGTCTCAAGTGTGTGCAACATATGAAAAGCCTCTGGTATTTGCTGTATCGGATTCATCGAGACGTCGAGCCAGCGTAGATATTGCATGTGCATCAGTGCCGCTGGTATCGTCCTTAATCCGTCTTGATCTGTCCTTCTGACCAATGTTCTACGTTCGTACCGCAGACACAACACCTCTACATTCCTACAGAAATCGTACCATCGATCATCGGTAAAGAGTTCTGCGTTTGGAGGTATCTTCAACACTTTTAGTGTGGCAGACCAATCTGGAGTCCCCTCCCACTCACTCAATTCTCTGGGCAATTCACAATATCGAATCGGCGCATCGTGCAACACAGCACACCATTCACGCCATACATCCAAAGACACAGCGGATGCATCCACTCCTCGAATGTGGCTCAAGTCTTTCCCACGCAGCGTGAGTGAGGGTGGACCGTCCAACACACATACCCACTCAGAACATGTAAACTTAACAGGGTCGACCAATTCCAAATTTGAGGAGTACACCCAGCACAGTTTAGCATCCGGTACACAACCAGAAAACCGATTGGGGAGCCACAATCTAGACAAGGTAAAACAGTCCTGAAACTGTAAAGGAAAACTGACATTCCTAAGAGACGCCAAGTTCAGATGGTCAACCCCTTGTAGACACATATCACCACAGATCGCATGCATCGTCAGAAGCCAAACTTTTACTGTGTCGATGTGAGACGAGTAAAATCGGTCCGAAAATCCAGTTGGGTTGCCGACATCATCTATTGACAGTTGTCCATGCAACCATTCTAGAAATATCGGTTTGCGCTGAATATACCCTTCAATAACCTTCATATTAGTGTGAAGCCTATCGATGCTCTCAACGTTCAAAGCCTGTATGCAACGGGAAATTTTCTGCTGTATTGACGCGGACATACCAAAAGTGTACTGTATTCTTAGCAAATGACATAATGAAATTTGAGTTGACTATTTGCCGACAATGCCGTCCATCAGATATGATGGGGGTAATTCTCTCACAACTTGATTAAGGACCCTGCCATGATCAATCACCCTCCTGGTTCCCCTGCCGAAATTGCGAAGTTCAACGAGATACAACAGAGATTGCCAGATCTATGGGGTATGGTCAATCGTGACAACCGTGTTGAACACACCATATTGGTTGTACCTTCTTTATCCTTAGACTCTAGAGAATTGGATAAAATCAGCGGTGTTCATCACTATGAAGAACGCCTATTGTACACCCTGATGTTATTGCGGAACTCTAGAACCCGAGTGATCTTCGTAACCAGTCAAGCGATCTCCAGTACCGTAATCGACTATTATCTTCACTTACTCGGTGGTGTTCCAACGGCCCATTCTAGACGTCGACTAATCATGTTGGACTGTTCCGATGCATCCAGTCTTCCTCTTTCCGAAAAGATTCTACGTCGTCCACTGTTGATGGAACGAATCAAGAAGGCCATTGGCGATCCCAAACTCGCTCACATGATCTGCTTTAACTCAACATGGCTTGAACGAACCTTAGCCGTGCAGCTAGACATTCCATTGTATGCAAATGATCCCGCACTCAACAATCTCGGTACCAAAAGTGGATGCCGTGAGGTGTTTCGGGATGCGGGGATCTTATTCCCAGATGGCTTTGAGAATCTTCAAGACGAAGAGGAGATCGCACAAGCACTCAACGATCTCAAAACACGAAATCCTGAAATGAGGCGTGCCGTTGTCAAATTAAACGACGGTTTCTCAGGGGAAGGAAATGCTCTATTCTACTTTGACAACATCGATGCAACTGATTCAGTCGAACGTCTCAAACAGATTCGCGCTGAGCTACCCAACTTAAAGTTTGAAGCCCAGATGGAACACTGGGACAGTTATATAGAGAAGTATCGAGACATGGGCGGGGTGGTTGAACTCTTTGTAGAAGGCAAAAATAAACTGTCACCATCTAGTCAATGTCGTGTAAACGCAGTCGGAAAACCTGTCCCCATTTCGACGCACGATCAAGTCCTTGGTGGTGCCACTGGGCAGGTCTTCTTGGGTTGTACATTTCCAGCACATCCAAGTTATCGAATGGAAGTCCAAAACTATGGACTAAAAGTGGCGGATGAGTTGGCCAAACGCGGTGTCATGGGACGATTTGCAACAGATTTTGTCAGTATCCCTACTGAAAATGGATACAAACACTACGCCATTGAAGTCAATTTACGAAAAGGTGGTACTACACACCCATTCTCAACCTTACGATTTCTCACCGATGGCTCTTATGACCCAGACACAGGGGAATTTTACGCTCAAAATGGACAAAGCAAATGTTATTTTGCTTCTGACACACTACAGTCCGCACAGTTTAAAGGTCTCTTTCCTGAAGACTTAATTGACATTGCCCTGTTCCATGACCTACACTTCCATAGAAACACAGAACGCGGAACGGTTTTCCATCTGATGGGTGCACTCAGTGAGTTCGGGAAACTTGGAATGGTGTGCATCGGAAACAATCTTAAGCAAGCCAAATTCCTCTACAAAAACACAAAAAAGGTACTACACGCTGAAGCGAAAAAGTTGCAAGATGACATCATCCTGAATCAACTGAAATAGACCGGCTAATGGTTTCACATAAGGGAAACAATATGTTGAACAAATTTGAAAAATCACTGCTCCCGATGGCTCTCCTAGTCCCATTTGTTGGATGTGCCTCAGACAATGAGATCTCCGTACAACGACAAGAACTGAGAACCGATGAAAACACCTACGATATCGAAGTCGTAGCCGTTGGTGAACGAAAAACAATCCCAATAACCTTACAGAGTGTCGGTCCTGGAAGTGTGACCGTGTACAGCATTACCTCCTCCGATCCAGATCACTTTGTTGTTCTACCATCTTGGGCCCAAACAGATTCCGATGGCGATGGAGTCGCAGACCAACTTAAGTTGCAGCGCGGTAGCGAAAGCGAACCAACACAGGAAATCGTAGAGATCAACTTCCGACCCGATGAGGATGGCCTGTTTAGAGGACAGCTTACAATACTATCCGATGACTCAACAACAAAAGAACGAACCGACGACGATAAAGCCATCATTCGAGTCGCCCTAAGAGGTGTGGGTAGAGTCCCCTGTGCAGAGGTATTTCCAAAACAAGTTGACTTTGGCAGGCGACCGGCCGGAGGCTACTTTTCCGAACCGCTGACACTCAGAAACTGCGGAGAGGCACCTCTCACCATATCGAGTTTTCAAGTCGATGGTTCCTCCTCCTTTTATGGTGCATCAGCCACCCCCATCTACATCTTTGAAGGAGAAACCAAATCTGCCGAAGTGGCATGGATCCCCAGTTCCAACAATCCAGAATCTGGAGAAATGAACATCACCATCAACGATCCGAATTTTCCAGAAGGCATCCCGTTGGTCGGGAATGATTGTGAACGTTCAAAGTATGAAGACTGGGACCAAGATGGAGACGGCTGGCGTTCATGCTTGGGAGATTGTGATGACTCC
>CALDQI010000239.1:0-2154 GCA_937911635.1 uncultured Pseudomonadota bacterium
TATTGTCTAACATATCTGTGATTTGCCATGTAGATATGAATACACGAGACAAGTTAGATTCTACAATAGACTCATTATTTTCTGGAAGGTGGAGAGAGTTAAAGAGTTGTTTAATATCTTCTGAATCGACGTAGGTCTTCAACACCCCATTCTCAACTGAATATAAAGCATACTTATGGTATTGTGCATTGTTATGTGGGTCTGTTTCTTTACTCAACACAAGACCGGTTAACAAGGTGCTGATTAAAGTCGCTGAGAATCCATAGGGTTCCGCCAAGAAGGTTGAATATATACGATGCAGATTAATTGAAATATGAGTTTGGTTTCCTGTAAACTCATACTTTTCTCCTGCACCTTTTCGAAGCGACTGTTCTAACGCCTCACGACGACTGTTTCCCCCTTGAACCAATTTGGGGAGTCTGAACTCAAATGAAGCCATGACCCAGCTGAATCTTTTAGGTGCAAGGGATAGAATTCCGATGCTTTTAAATCGCTCAGGTATAAGGTCTAAGGAAGGATTTTCAAGTAAGACTGTCCATTTGTCATCTGTAAATGGAGTGTGTTCATTAAAGATGATGTCCTGACAGTATTCTAGCAAAAATGGTAAATGACTGACCACAGGAACATTTGGGTTTGAACGGGGGACAGGCTTATAAACAACCGTTCCTTTGTATGCGACAAAAACATTCAATGATGAGAGTACCTGCGTCAAGTCGTTTGAAAGCAACTCGTACTGATCTTTCATCCGTTCATGTTGTTGCTTAATATAATTACCAACAATTACTCTGTCTGAAGGCTCTATTCCAGATTGGTCAAGTAAAAGACTTGCGGCTTCGATATACCCTTTACATTCTAAATAGTTACGGATGTATTTATCGACCACTGTCCGACTGCCGATACACAGCAGGACCATTACCCCTGAGCCATTATTAGACCTTTTGGACAGTTGCAATGCGCGGAGGCGTAGGCTTTCCGCATTTTCATTGTGTGCGAACAATAACAAAATTGGAATGTGTCGATGCTTTAATTCGAAAGGGGCTTTAGAGCGGATGGGGCTTTGTATGGTTGATGTTATCAGACTCCCTAGATCTGATTTAATATAAATACTATGAGATAATGAGCGAATTGTTTGTGTACGTTCATATACGACTGAATCGCAATCTAGTTGGAATTTACCTTCCAAGGCGCACTTGACCAGCAATTCCATCGCCGGTTGTCTTTCGTCATCACTCTTGACGTATGCGTCCACAACCTCACGTTGTATCCGTGCCAAAATAGATGGTTGTAAAGCATATACTTCTGCCAGGCCACTTTGTTTCTTGTACACCATACCGTACAACTCGTTTTCTAGACAAACGCGAATGTCTAATTGAAGGGACTGTTCCCCAATATACTTTCGTAGGTATTGGGCTATTCGTTGCTCAGTGCACTTTTCCTCAGCTAGATTGATTAGGGCAATGGCTTTTAAGATTCGAACTGGCAAGTCGGTTTCATGGTCCCCATATTGACTCTTTCCCAACTCGCATAATCGTTTGTACTTGTTTACATGTAAATGCACCAAATCTTGCACATATCTCGGAAGAGACATTTTCAACTGATCAAACACCATGTCTATTGTGATGTAGGATGTTATGTCCATTTCAACGGGGTAGTGAGACGGGAATCGCGATTGATAAAAGCCATTCAAAAACTGCATTAAGCCTCGGATACTGGTACTATCTGAAGCGGAGTCGTTGGATTGAATTTTGATTTCATCGAACAAACGGAAATAGAAACCAATCGATTGCATGCCCAGTGGATGAATGGCCACCACGTTGTTGAAGTCTTGTACTGTGAGCTTAGGCTTGACATATCCCCAACTATGGTCTGGCTGGACCTGTTCCTTGACCAAATCCAACAAGAATGCTTTGGTTTCCTCCTTCTTTGAGAGCATTCGTTGTTGTACAACCTCTGTAATATTGGAGGGGTGTAAAGATACTCGATATCGGGATGGCAATCGATCTTTTAGTTTGCCAATAATGGTTTCAGACAACGTGTTCTGTGAGATGTCATCCAGTGACTTTTGAGCTGTAACCAGTAGCCAAATCTGTCCAGGAGAATGTGAGATCAGATTTTCTGCAACACTTTCTAGGTTGTTGGCCTCTTGTTCGTTCT
>CALDQI010000240.1:0-2684 GCA_937911635.1 uncultured Pseudomonadota bacterium
GTTCAAATGTTGTTTTGGCTGATGGCTTGTACCGATTCTCCGACAAATCAAAATCGATCGTGGATTAAAGAGATATTGTACGCTGACAACTGGCGCTACTTACAGCGTTCACCAGAAGCTTTAGAGCAAAAGTTCGTCGCCATGTCAAACTCTGAATACGCTTTCATGCGCGGTACAGTATCCGTCCAGCTGGCTCATTGGTCTCGCCGATCTCAGTCCCGTATTCCTACACAGTTTCTCAAGATCCCTGAATCGACGATGGTCCCTATATTTGGGGATGCGCACCCAGAAAACTTTACGATATCTGCGCATCCTACACAGGAGATTTCGGCAGAGATAATAGACTTGGATGCTTCGGGCTTTGCCCCTTGGATTCTCGATGTACGTCGAGCGTTGACTGCACAGAGGTTGTTTGCTGCGTCTATGGAGGGGTGCGACGCAGGTTGTCAGGAAGAAGTGGTCTTAGGATGGATTGAGGGGTTTGAACTTGGATTAAACGGTTCATCTGTCGCATTGATAGAATCAGAGATCGTAAAGGATCTCATAGAAGAGGCTCTGGAAGAAGGTGGGGAAGCCAAGAAGTACAATAAATATACAACCGATGGTCGGTTGGATTTTGATGATGAGTTGAATGGTGAAGGAAAGGGGATCTTCCCGATCCAAAATGGGGATAGAACGCCAAATCAACTCTTTGCCCAATTTGCAGATACCAAAGATGGTGCGGTTAGACTGTTGGATGTCGGACAACGCTTTGGGATGGGCGTATCTTCTCGTGCAGCACTTCGATATGTGTTTATTTGGGATACAGGACTTGAAGGGGAAGAAGACAATCAGATGTTGCTCGCTAGAGAGGTCTTTGACGTACCTGATTATCCAGGTCGACTGGGAATTGAGTCGGAACCTTTTGAATCGAATGCGCATAGAGTAACCCGCATGCGGAAAATGCTGTGGAGCAATCCAGAGGCGGATCCAAATTATGGAGGAGTATCTCATCCTTTCGATTTTAAGACTCAATCGTGGTCCTCTTACTATCAAGATATCGAAGTTCCAAAAATCCAAGAGGATTGGGATGACGGCAAGTTGGATGCAGATGATTTGATTGATCTAGCTCTGGTGATGGGTGGGCATCATGCCTCGGTGTGGAATGGTTCACCAACATTCAGTGGTCGAGACACTCGACGTGTTGTTCTAGAAGATATTCAACTGGGCGGAGGATTTGAAGTGTTTACTAGTGAAATGCTGACCGTTTCAGAAGAGGACTTTGTTGTGCAACGTGCAGATTATGTATGGTTTGTGAATGAATTGGAACGCACTGGTCCGTTACTTGGATTGGATGCAGTAGGGGTGTGGTGATGATGAACTGTTTGGCTTTAACATCTATTTTGTGGCAAGGATCTGGTGAACTTCCGCAGTGCGGGGCTGTATCGTTGGATGTGGCTGGCCGAGGTTGGATGCGACTTCCGAAGACAGGTATTCCGACGGACTTTGCGTTGCATCGTGCTGGGATTGGTTTGGGGTTCGCACAAGGAGATTTGCATGGCCGTGTACAGATTGGACACATTCAAACGGGTGGAACAAACAGCTACATCGGTATTGGTGGTGAGTCCAACGTCTATAGAATTCAGTTGGCGAGCGTTCAGTATAGACCGATCGACTCTGTTCAGTTGTCCGCAGGAGTCGTTGAAGACTTGTGGGTAGAATCTGGCAATTACACGTGGAATTATCGAAATATCGAGGCTACAGCCACTGAACAATTGGCATGGATGGAGCGTGGTAATGTTGGGGTGACAGGGGTATGGTCATCTTCCAGATTGGTCATCGCCGCTTCAATGCACACTGGTGAAGGTGCCTTTCGTAGAGAGCGGAACGCCGGAAAAAATACGGTTCTATACGCTCGCTGGAACGTATTGGACGCAGGATTACTGTCATTCGAACTCTATGCTCAAGATGGGTCCTATGGATTTGGCAGTCAACCCAATCATCGTGCTGGTGTACGTTTGTCGTCGAATCCCGTCAACAAGTCTTGGAACGCTGGAGTGTCTGCTTTGCAAGCTTGGGGCGTCCTCGGAGATGGCGCGTATCAACCACTTCTACTCGAAGGCTGGGGGGCTGTCCAACCTGTGGAGTGGATGCGTTTACTGACCCGAATAGAGCATACGACATTCAATCAGCAGTCCAGTACGGCATTGATGATGGGAATGTCACATCCCATTGATCCACAAGGAAATCTTGGGATCTATTGGAAAACCTGGGGCAATTCTGAGGGCTGGACCGAGATTGCCGGTAGTGATGCGGCGATGAGTACCCATCAGCTGATTGTTCAACTAGACGGTCGATTTCAGCAAAGTCGCTTGAATCCATAAATCATTGTTAACCTTTTATCTTTTAAACATTCACACATCACGGGGAAAATGATGCGTACATTTATTTTACTCGGCACAGCATTGACTGTTGCCTGCTCTCAAGCCAAAGACGGAGATACTGCTGTAGAAGAAACAGAACCATCGTCTGAGGCTTCAATAGAACCATCAGGAGAACCTTCCTCTGAAGAAACAGACATGCCAGATCCAACAGAGATGCCAATGGTCAACGAGATATGTGCTGATGCTAGCGCCACCGAAGATTGGATTGAAATATACAACCCAACGGCAGAGGATGTCATGGTTGCAGATTGGACCATCGGA
>CALDQI010000241.1:0-5338 GCA_937911635.1 uncultured Pseudomonadota bacterium
AATCCCATTCAGGTAGAGACATACAATTCCATAGATGATGATTGTGACGGTATTGTGGATGACAATACGATTGGGTATGACGATGATGGTGACGGTCAGACTGAGATAGACGGCGATTGTGATGATGGCGAGCCCAGCGTTTATTATGGTGCGGTTGAAACCTGCAACGGAATCGATGAAGATTGTGACACGATCATTGATAATGATACGCTTTGTTACGATGACGACCAAGACGGGTATACAGAACAAGATGGCGATTGCAACGACTATGAACCAAGCGCTTACCCAACCAACGTTGAGATTGCTGACGGCATCGACAATGATTGTGATGGTGACACCGATGAAGGGACAGTGAACTTTGATGACGATGGAGATTGCTTTTGCGAGGACCTACCTTGCTACGGTTCAATCACGGCGAATTGTTCTGCGTTGGCAGATGGAGATTGCAATGATATTTCCAATCTGATTTATCCAGGGGCACTAGAAACCTGTAACTCCATCGATGAAGATTGTGATGGTGTAGCAGACAATGATCCCATTGATCCACTCACTTGGTATTATGATGGGGATGGTGATTTGCGAGGGGATCCAAACAATACGGCCCTGGCTTGTAGCCAACCAACCAATTATGTCTCCAACGCCAATGATTGCAATGATTCAGAGGCTCTGGCTTGGACATCTGCTCCAGAAGTTTGCGATGGTGTAGACAATGATTGTGATGGTGGCACGGATGAAAATGTAACAACGACCTACTATCGTGATCTGGATACCGATGGTTATGGAAGTGTTAGCCAGAGTGTAGAAGCATGTACGGTACCCAGTGGCTATGTTGCCAATGCGAATGACTGTAACGATTCATGCAGCAACTGTTATCCGGGCCATCTGGAATCCTGCGACGGAGTTGATAATAACTGTGATGGGACGATTGATGAGGTGAACTCTAGTGGGTGTGTGGATTATTATCAAGACTTAGATGGCGATGGTTGGGGGAGTGCCAGTTCCCAGTGTCAGTGCGGTCCAAGTGGAGATTATGACACTGTAATTACCGGTGACTGTTTCGATAGTGGGAGTTCTGCTGCTATCACCTATCCTGGCGCACCATTTTCAAACTCGACCAACCCTAGAGGAGATAATGGTACTTTTGACTGGGACTGTAGTGGTGACGTTGAATACGAATACAGCGATCCGTCAGAAGACTGTGGCGGGTACTTCAGTTCTTCGTGTCGGGCTGGATGGCAGGGGGGCAATCCCGGATGTGGAAACTCAGCTCGTTTGAGTACATCGTGTAGCAACTCATGGTTTTCCAATTGTGGCTTTTCAGGTAATCAAACGACTCAACAATGTAGATGAAGTATAAAATAAAAGAGTGAACGCAATACTCTGCGTGTACCCTTGAATCAGTGAATGTTGTGTTTGTCACATCGTATATTGTTAGCCCTAGTTGCTGTACAAATGAACGCACGATCGTTTAAGGATGATTGTGCGATGTGACTTCTCTGATAGTCCAGGCACTCACCGATGTAAGGGATTGTTCTTATTGCTTTGATTCTGCAAATTGAACTATTCGTTTGAAAAAATCATGTGTAAGACCATCGTCTAGTGTGCCTTCTGATAATATCAACTCGGCTTGACGCTTGAGTGTGGCAAGAAAAGCCTGTTGCTCATCTGGTTGACTCGAAAACCTCTCGATAACCTCTGAGCGTTCGACTTTAAGTAGACGAACTTCTGTAATGCTAATGACATCCTTTGAACGTTGACAGTCAGAAAGGAAACCCAACTCTCCAAAGAACTGTCCTGGGAACAACCGAATGGGTAGGTCATCACTGGGGATTTCCAATATCCCTTCAAGTACTTGGAAGAAGTGGGACTCTGTGTCACCTTTTCGAATTACGTGTGCATTGATGGGAAATTCAACAATATTGCCAATCCCATATAGGAAATTTCTATCTTCAAATGTAAATTCAACTGAACTCATATTGGTATACTCCTATGTTCGATTTTTGTTTTATATCAAGAATACACAATTAATAATGTGTACTTAAATGCATACGCAATGTAAATTTAATCGTGGGACTCGTATACAATGATACCAGCAACCCAAGATTAAAGTCTGAGCTACTGGCATAGTTGTCATAGAGTGATCAAAGAGAACTTATTTAATCATTTTGTATGCATATGCAACGTAGGGAACCGTTGGGCTTGTAAATGCTCTGTCTTGTAAGTAAGACTGTACGATAACTACATGATTGCGATGTTTATTTGATTGAGCGATAAACAATAATCCTGTTCGGAACATCGTATCCTCAGCAACCATAGATTGCCGATACGTAGTGAGATTACCAACTCGATAAAACTTATCTTCACTTTTATCAATTTGATAGAGGAGAAGGGTATTGTTTTCCAATGTTTGGTCTGAACCAAAGGCCAACATGACTTCCTTCTCTCGCTCAAAATATCCTTCACCATTTTCACCTTCTGGTGCATTGAGGGACCACGTTCCATAATCGGTGGTGTTGGATACAATTACATTGCCAACCTTCGCCTGCAAAGTGGCTTTACCACCAGCATTCCATCCAGCGCCAGCATATTGACGACCAGTGTCATCAGTGTAATCAGCCATGTCACTGTTGGTACCGTAGTCTTCTCCCAATGTATCGTATCCAATGATGGTTTGGAAGTTTCCGAAGTAATATGAACCGAAAGCGTACCCTTGTAGTTTTAGGATGGCTAACGGAGTTACCGTAACTCTCATCCCAGCACGGGTAAATGCGGGTGTACTGTTTGATTCACCGATGACATCAATACCGGTATTTTGAAATAGAGTACTGCCTTCCTTTTCCCACATTGGAATATGGGTTCCGTATTGTCCAACCAAAGATAGACCAATCCGATTGTAGGACAATGCTGATGTAACTTGTCCAATTGGTGTAGACTCGGCAAATGCCGTAGCTAAAAATAGTAATAAGTTCATGAGTTCTTCCTTTGAATGTGATTATATATTACGGTTGGTATAAATAACATCCGATGTGCAATTAATCAAAGATATACCTATGGTTTTTACCATAGTCGGTCAAGTATATAGGTTGCAACATACAGGTTAATGAGTGTATTCAAAGTGATGACTTTTAGATTTGTACACTTACACCATCTGATAGAGGGTGTGTAAACATTGGTTGTGTAGGATGTAGGTTCACTAAATAAGTTGGCACCATAAGTATAGATCGTTATATTGAACACCTACATTTATGCAAAATAGTGAATAGTATGTCTGTTGTACACAAAGATAATAAAACCTTATCCGTTCCTTCAAATTATCCCGAACGACCTAGAGGAACTGCGGTTCTGATGGTTGAACCTGACTACTATGATGTACTTTATGAGATCAATCCGCACATGGTGGGGAATATCGGTTCAGTAGATACTGACGTTGCGAAAGAGCAGTGGAACAGTTTAAGACGTGTGTATGAAAGCATTGGGTATACGGTCCATATTCTCAAAGCGGTTCCTGAATTACCGGATATGGTTTTCGCAGCGAATCAGACATTTCCATTTGTTGACGGTCATGGAAGAAGGCGAGTGATTCTTTCGAAGATGGCTTCTGAGCATCGTCAGCCGGAAGTGCCTCATTTCGCAAGATGGTACGAACAGAATGGCTTTGATGTCATTTATCATAGTGATCCACCGATTGAGTTTGAGGGTATGGGGGATGCGATTTGGCATCCTGGTCGTCGACTGTTGTATATCGGATACGGATACCGCACAAAGTTTGGTGCACTTCAACGAGCTGCCAATTGCATTCATTGTGACGTCATTGGACTCGAACTCATCAATCCACACTTCTACCATTTAGATACAGCTCTAAGCGTTATCAATGAAACGACAGCGATCTATGTTCCGGAAGCTTTCAATGAAGTGGGTGAATCAATTTTGCAGACAATGTTTGAAAGACTGATAGCGGTACCACTCTCTGAAGCTAAGGACGGATTTGTAACCAACGGTCATTCCCCGAATGGTACACATTTTATTGTTAACAAAGGCAATGCTGTCACCATCTCCAAACTGCGAGAGATTGGTATAGAGGTCATTGAGGTTGATACGGCTGAGTTTTTGAAAAGCGGTGGTTCGGTTTTCTGTATGAAAATGATGTTGCCTTGAGGGTGCGATTGTGACTGACCGTGCTGAATAGTACCATATCATTTTACGATAATGAATGATACAATGCCGTGAACATATGTGGTTACTTGGGGGCGTATTCGTTAAGTAGTTCCACCATTTAAGGAGGACCTTATGTCAAAGCCATTTTATTCTTGCCTTGCATTTCTTGTGTTGGGTTGTTCAGGTACCAAAGATACTGCCGAGGATATTACAGATCCCGAAGCCTTTGATGTCGATCAAGATGGATATACAGAAAGCGATGGAGATTGTGATGATTTTAACAACACGATCAACCCAGGTGCTACTGATATACCAGACAATGGAATTGATGAAGATTGTGATGGTGAAGATGCAACCTCTCCAGATGCGGATGTTGACAATGACGGGGATGGATTCACTGAAGAGGACGGAGATTGTAATGACTCCGACGACAGTATTCATCCAGGTATGAGTGATGTTCCAGACAATGGAATTGATGAAGATTGTGATGGTGAAGATGCAACGACAGTCAGCTCTGTCTTAGACATTGAAGATGTAGAACTTGGGATGTTGATCATCACTGAAATCATGCCCAATCCAGAGGCTGTTGAGGACTCAGTGGGCGAATGGTTTGAGATTTACAACAATGGCGATCAGTCCATCAATCTGAATGGCTTGGAACTCTCTGGAAATGAGGGGGTTGACCACACATTAACTGAAGACTATGTACTAGAACCCGGAGAATATTGGGTGCTCGGTCGAATGGATGATGGTGGGATGAATGGTGAAGTCCCTGTCAACTATGCGTATGGAACCGATATTCAATTGACCAATACCGAAGATGTGATCATCTTGTCTGCTGCTGGAACTCCTATAGATAGAGTTGAGTATGATGAGACATTCCCCCTGATTGAAGGGAAGTCTATGATCTTGAGTCCAGATAAGTACGACAATGCCCTCAATGATTTGGCTGATAGCTGGTGTTCATCGTTGAGTGCAATGCCAAATGGCGACTTTGCCACCCCTGGTACTGTCAACGATGATTGTGGTCTGATTACCATCGTTGACAATGATGGTGATGGATATGAAGACAGTGATGCTGGTGGAGATGACTGCAATGATGCAGATGCAACCATCAATCCCGGAGCGGTTGATATCGCTGATGATGGTATCGATCAAGATTGTGATGGTACAGATGCAACGT
>CALDQI010000242.1:0-5338 GCA_937911635.1 uncultured Pseudomonadota bacterium
ATCAATGGTACTGAACGGGTGATTGTATCACAGCTGTACCGTTCACCTGGTGTATTCTTCAACAGAAAGAAACTTAAGAATACTGCGGGAATTCGAGAGGTGCTCAGTGCTCGAATCATTCCAAATCGTGGTTCTTGGATTGACTTCGAGTTTGATGCGAAGGATCTGTTGTACGTACAGATTGATAGACGCCGTAAACTTCCTGCAACGATTCTTTTGCGGGCGTTGGGATACGGTATCGAAGATCTCCTGTCTTACTTTTACGATATCGAGCGCGTGTTTTGTCAAAAGATCGGTAAGAGCTTGAAATGGTTCAAAGAGACACCTGTTGAACTGTTGAAAATTCAACGAGCGACTGGTGCCATTTATGACGGTAAGAAAAAGGTGTTGGAACTTAAAGTTGGCAACACATTAAAGAAGAAGGACATTAAGAAGGTTAAAGGATTCACCAAAATAGTCAAAAGAACCATTTTAGGTATGGAAAAAGATGTTGAGGTTGTGGTCATGGAATGTGACCGTTCATATCTATTTCCGAATGGAACTGAGGATGACAACATTGATGCTTGGCCGAGAATGTATTCCGCGACGGCATTGGTTACTGAAGGTGAAACGTATCAAGTTGTCGACGATGATTTTCAAGTGCATGATGTAACAGAGACTACAGAGTTTGTCAGTCCAAATGCTAGACTTCTAGAGACCAATGTGCAAGAAGCGATCGATAAAGGGATTACAGAGTTTTACACAGTTCGCATCGACAACAAGATCATCTCTCCTGCCTTACGAGATACATTGGCGATTGACAAGATTGACGAGAATCCAGCTGAAGGTGCGGCTAGTCCTGTTGAGCAGGCTAAGATTTTAATCTTTAAGCATTTGCGTCCATCAGATCCTCCAACAGCTGAAAACGCAGCGAAATACTTCAATCGATTGTTGAACGAAACGCGCTACGATTTATCTCGTGTGGGTCGAATGAAAATCAATCACAAACTGTACAAGTCTCAAGGAGATGAGGCGAGTGCCCCAGATGGTAAAACAACCGTACTGCAGAATGATGATTTGCTTCGTGTTGTAAAGTACATCTGTGATCTAAAGAACAACAAGCCAAATGTTGAAATCGATGACATTGACCATCTTGGAAATCGTCGAATTCGAGCGGTGGGTGAGTTGATGGAAAATCAGTTCCGAACTGGTTTGGTTAGAATGGAGAAGACCATCAAAGAGAAGATGGGTCTCAATGAAAAGGCAGGATCTGTTCAAGACATAATCAATGCCAAGCCTGTGAATGCTGCAGTGAAAGAGTTCTTTAGTTCTTCCCAACTCTCTCAGTTCATGGATCAAACCAATCCACTTTCAGAAGTGACACACAAACGTCGTCTCAGTGCACTCGGTCCTGGTGGTTTAACTCGTGATCGTGCCAGTTCTGAAGTTCGTGACGTACATCCAACACACTATGGTCGTATTTGTCCCGTTGAAACACCGGAAGGTCCAAACGTTGGTTTGATTGCGTCATTGGCATCTTTTGCTCGTGTAAATCAACATGGGTTCATTGAGACACCATATAGAAAAGTAGTCGACGGTCACGTTAGCGATGAAGTTGAATACTTTATGGCGTTGGATGAACGGGGTAAAAGTATCGTTGAGGCTGCAACGGATATGGATGAGAATGGCAACCTTGCAAATGACTTTGTGACTGCACGGAAAGACGGTGATGTCTTGTTGTTCAACAAGGATGAGGTCAACTTGATGGACGTAGGGGCAAACCAGATGGTTTCCGTTGCTGCCTCATTGGTGCCATTTCTTGAGAATGACGATGCAAACCGTGCCTTGATGGGATCAAACATGCAACGTCAAGCGGTACCGCTAGTTCGCCCTCGTTCTCCACTTGTTGGAACGAGTATGGAGCGCACTGTGGCAAGAGACTCCGGTGTGACGACACGCGCAAAGCGAAATGGTGTAATCACGGATGTGGATTCAAAACGGATTGTTCTGCAGGCTGCTGAGATCGACGGTGATATCGGTGGTGATGTTGAAATCTACAATTTGACTAAGTTCAGACGTTCCAATCAGTCGACCTGTATCAATCAGCGTCCTCTAGTTCGAATCGGAGATGTTGTTGAAGCGGGTGATATCATCGCAGATGGTCCTGCAACTCAATATGGAGAGTTGGCACTGGGACAAAATCCAGTCGTCGCTTTCATGCCATGGCAAGGGTACAACTTTGAGGATTCAATCCTCATCTCTGAGCGATTGGTTCAAGAGGATGTGTATACATCTATTCACATCGAAGAGTTTGAAGTTTCAGCACGGGACACCAAACTCGGTCCTGAGAAGATTACCAGTGATATTCCAGGTGTTGGTGATGAAAAGCGTCGGAACTTGGATGAATCCGGTGTCGTTCGGGTGGGTGCGTATGTTCGTCCGGGTGATATTCTGGTCGGAAAGATCACACCAGAAGGTGAACGACAGCTCACCGGTGAAGAGCGTTTGGTGCGCAATGTCTTTGGTGAAAAGGCGGACGAGCGTAAAGATTCTTCATTGAAAGCTAAGCCTGGGTGCGAAGGGGTTGTTATCCACGCCGATGTATTCCATCGAGATTCAGAGCAGAAGGATGATCGGGCCAAAGAGATTGCCAAGGCAAAAGAAGAAGAAATACGGCGCGATTTGAATCAAAAACTTCGTGTGCTCCGTCAATCAGCGAAGCGTAAGTTGGTACACACTCTCGCAGGAGAGAAGGTGAAATCAACCTACCGAAATGCAGCGGATGAAGAAGTGGTTCGTAAAGGGGAAACCTTGACAATTGACATGCTGAGTAAACTTGAACTGGATGAATTTGAGGTCTTGGATTATTCCAATGGTGATATTCTCCCTGATATTTGGGACATCGTTGATACGGTTGTCGAAAAGACTCGTGCGTTTGAGCGGGCTCATGAAGATAAGATTGAGCGTCTTGGCAAAGGAGATGACTTACCTCCGGGAATCATCAAGAAGGTCATCGTATATGTTGCCATTAAGCGTAAGTTGCAGGTTGGTGATAAGATGGCTGGTCGTCACGGTAACAAAGGTGTTGTCTCTCGAGTTATGCCTATTGAGAATATGCCGTATCTTGAAGATGGAACACCTGTAGACATCGTACTCAATCCATTGGGGGTTCCTTCTAGAATGAACGTGGGACAGGTCCTTGAAACCCATTTGGGCTGGGCTGCACGAGGTTTGGGTGTGAAACTAAACGATATGCTTCAAGAAGGTCGAGAAGCTGAAGATGTCCGTCAGTTTCTGATGGAGATCTATAAGAATTCAGACGATATGTTGTCTATGTTGAAAGATGCAACGTACGACGAGTTGAAAGTATTGGCTCTGAAATACAAAGAAGGCGTAACACTTGCCACTCCGGTGTTTGATGGTGCAAGTGAAGCAGAAATCAAAGAGCATCTCCGATTGGCTGGATTAGACGATGATGGTCAAACGGTGTTGTTCGATGGTCGAACTGGAGAGCCTTTCGATAATAAGGTGACAGTTGGTGTGATGTATGTTCTCAAACTTCACCACTTGGTTGATGAGAAACTACACGCTCGTTCGACTGGACCATACTCTCTCGTGACACAACAACCTTTGGGTGGTAAGGCTCAGTCAGGTGGTCAGCGTCTCGGTGAGATGGAGGTATGGGCATTGGAAGCGTATGGGGCAGCGTACTCATTGCAAGAGATGCTTACTGTGAAGTCCGATGATATTCAAGGGCGTAATCGCATGTATGAATCCATCGTGAAAGGAGAGTGTCGTTTGGAGCCTGGAATTCCAGAAAGTTTCAAAGTGTTGATGCAAGAACTACGTGCTTTGGCACTCAATGTCACTTTGCTTGACAAAACAGAATTGTTGAAGTGATCCGACGGTTGCTTAGACGGTCGTTTACTGTCTAAGCAGACCTCAGCCCTTTGTGGACCAACATTATCGAATTATCGAACCGTTTATAGAATACAAATTAATTTGGAGTAACAAATGAGAGACTCACGAAATACGCAAGACAAGACCAGTGACCCATCACGAATCGTAGCGGTAAAAATTGGATTGGCTTCCCCTGAAGACATCTTGAAGTGGTCTAAGGGTGAGGTGAAAAAGCCAGAAACAATTAACTATCGTACATTCCGTCCGGAGAAGGATGGCTTGTTTTGTGCAAAGATCTTTGGACCTGTGAAAGATTGGGAATGTTCTTGTGGGCGGTATAAGAAGCCAAAAAATCGCAATGTCGTTTGTGACAAATGTGGTGTGATGGTCATGGAAAAGAAGGTGCGTCGTGAAAGAATGGGACACATCAGATTGGCAACACCAGTAGCACACATCTGGTTTTTGAAGTCTTTGCCAAGTCGTATGGCCAACTTGCTGGATATACCCCTCAAAAAACTTGAGGCTGTGTTGTATTGTGAGTCTTACATGGTGACATCGATCGAAGAAGGCGAAGATGGCGAACTCGAAAAGATCATTCGTCCAGACGGAACAGAATTGAAGATCGGGGATGTCATTGATGAAGTCGAATACAACTATTTGATGGACGGGTCCGGTGTTGAAGACGATCATGCAGAAGATGGATACTTCGGTTTGTTTGAAGCAGACTTTGGTGGTAAAGTTGTTGCCGATAGATTGCGTAGTTTAGATCTTGAGTCAGAACGGACACGATTGCGCCAGGCAATCAAGCACAAGAAAATTGAAGCTGCAGATGGGTCGGTGTCCTATAAACGACCAAGTCTCGCATCATTGAGAAAAAACACCAAGCGATTAAAGGTTATAGAAGCATTTTTGGAAGAGGGGAACACGAACAAACCTGAGTGGATGATGCTCGAACACGTTCCTGTAATGCCACCAGATTTACGTCCGTTGGTACCTCTAGAGGGTGGTAGATTTGCAACTTCAGATTTGAATGATTTGTACCGTCGCGTCATCAATCGAAATACTCGTTTGACCAAGCTGAAAGCGATGGCTGCGCCGAGCATCATCATGCGTAATGAAATGCGAATGCTCCAAGAGGCAGTGGATGCATTGTTTGACAACAACTCACGTGGGCGCGGTAAAGTTGCTCAAGTGCAAAAGGCCGAATCATTTGATGTGAGAATGTCATTGGCCCAAGACTCCAACGTTCATGGGACCTTTCGTGAATTGTTGGAGCGAAACCATAGGGCCCGCCTATGGCCCAGGCGATATGGCGCAGGCCACGCACTTGTAGCTTCTCCAAATGCTTAGAAAATGCAATGGAGCTGTATGACTTTCCATTTTCGTCTAACAGCACGAGATAATCTACCCCCTTAAGGTGCTTAACGAGGAGTTTCGCCTCTTCTTGCATAACCCATTG
>CALDQI010000243.1:0-5941 GCA_937911635.1 uncultured Pseudomonadota bacterium
GCTGTTTTCATATACGCATCTGGAACGAAGTGTTTCACGGTGTTGAATGATGGTACTAAGGTATCCTTTTTGCCACTGGCGGCGATTACGACGTAGAGCCCAGGTGTGAATCCTTGAATTGCAGAAGAATACTCAACGGTAATGTACATGCCCTCATCCCAGCGGCCTCTAGACACATAGCACGGATATCCCCAATTGTTGCTCTCACATTGATGCTTTGGATAGGTCAATCCACCGTTGTCATCTTTGTGTTGTGGGTCAAAGTTGACTCCGTTGGTGTTGTACAAGATTCCAGATTTTTCTGATAATGATGCAGCTTTGAGTACAGCCTGAGAGTAGGTTTTTTCAGAGGCGGCAATGACAAAGGTGACGTCTTGATATTGATCGTTCACGACATCGTCGACCATGGGTTCAGCCAGTGCAGTGAATACGGTGAGCGCGATCAGCATGTGAAACTCCTGCTAGATGGTGATTGGTATAGAGTGTACTACAAATGGTTTATTCAAACTGTCTGAAAAATATCAGCGTAAACATCCTTAGGAAAAGGGCAAACAGTCTGGAGAAGAGATGTTTACACTATTGGCATGTATATTGACGAATCCTGCGGTGGCACTGCAGCCAGACCTGACACAGAGATGGGTTTGGGATACGAAACCAACTGTAGAAATCTGTCCAGATTCTAAGATGTCGATAGAACAAGTTTTTGAGGCGATGGAGTACTGGACTGCAGAGGATGTTCATATTCCGATTCAACACGTTCGAAAAGTGGCGCATTGTAATCCCACTAAGCTGAATGTGATTCAGGTCCATGACCACATTGATTTTGATCGAGACCGATTTCACGCGATGACCAAAGTCAAATGGTACTACTACGACACCCAAAATTCAAATACCATCTACTACATCGATCGTGTAAGGATTCAGATTCCCAATGATACCCTATCGAATCGGTCGATTGTGTTGCATGAGTTCGGTCATGCAATGGGCTTAGGACATTCAGACCATCCAGTGATGAAGAAGACGCACTAATGTCTATTCAATTTTGTATATTGCTGGCTTGTATCCACTCATCGTTTACAAAAGACCAAGCATATACAACCGGTTCTTCTGTCATGTTGACTTGAATCGTTTTTGTAGGGCTGTCATGACAGCAAAAATTGACGCCGGGTTGGTACTCTATCTGTATCATTGCATACTCGTCCACTGTTTCTGTAATGATCTCTTTAGCCAACCCTTTCGCAATGAGTTCCCTGAGTTCTTCCTCGGATGGTTCTCTGCAACTTCCATCACTCGCCAAACCCCAATACTCGTTCCATGAGATGTTGTCTTCGGGGTTCATGAAATCGTATGTGGGACAATTGGCAATCTTGACGGTGTGTTCACCGGGTTCCAAATCGTGTTTGAATAAAGGAGATGTAGACACCAATCGGTCGTCAATGAATATCCAAGCGGGTTTGTCAGAAGATATTGTGATATGTCCGGAATCGTTGTCATCATGGTGTATGACCATATCTCGAAGCAACTGATGCTGATAGTCGGTTTGGATATTGAGAGCACGGGTTTGTTGATTCATTTGCCCGATGTCGATACTGAATGAAAATAGGACAATCGGCGCATAACTCAGGAAAAATGTGCCGATGATCATGGATGATGAAATGGGGTGCTCTAAAGGTGAAGCCTCAGGATGCAACTCTGTACGGAGTTCCGATAGCATCCAAATGATAAATCCGTACATCAGACCTAAAATGATACTGGCCATATTTGGACCAATGCTTGTTGGATCTTCCCAGTATAGAATAAGTTTAGTACCGCGATAGCATGCATTTAGAAATGCGACTTGTACAGCGAGATTTCCAATGGTTTGTACTTTTGTGGATGGAAACCGTCGTTGAATCCAACGTAAACCAAATATACCCACTCCAAGTGTACACAATGTATCCAATTCGATGATACTAGAAAGGAAGCCTTGCAATCCAGCGTACAACAGTACTATTCCAACGATGGAACCTGTTGCTAGACGGATTTGCCAAGGTTGATGGGTTGGTGAATTGGTGAACTCGACTTGACTCAGAATGGTGTACTGCATCAAGGCAAACACACTGGGCAACATGGATTCTGCCAAGAGCGAATACAGTAAACTTGGGTCACCCATTGTTCCTAGAAGTTTCACAAGCAGCAGTAACGTGACGATCAAACCCATGGGTAAAGTGAGTTGGCGTGCTAGAAGTAGTCCACTTTGCCATTGTAAATTACGCGCTAAGAATGAGATTGGTAGAATAGAAACGATTGCGAGAAAGGAAAGAATACTCAAAGACATGGAAAATCCGTATTGCAAGGTATACTACACAATACGGATTGTATTTTGGATTCTGAATGGAAATCCAACCAATGTTCTGATGACGGTTCGATTATACGACGTCATATAGGGTATAATGCAGACACATCAAAAGTTTTGTGTGTATAGATTATCGATAGAACACCTCCAATGTAGTAAAATCAGATCTGAGATATCATAGGGAGGTGAAGATGCCTGTTTTTCGTTCGCATCTGTTGAATAGGATTGGTGCAACTTTTGGAGAATATACTTGCCAATGGCCTTCCGATTTAGAATCTTCTCTGTTGAGATATGTAGAAAAGCATGGTGTGTTTCATTTGATCAATGATGGTCGGAATGAGGAGGCTCTCAATAGTGTAACGGATGTGGTATTTTTAACGGTGTTTAGCAAACATTGGTCGACAGTGATTGAACCATTAAAATCGATTCGATTTTTGGGTGTAGATACAGTGCGAAAGAGTTTGATATCACAAGTTTCTCAACTGTCTCAGAGTGCCAATACAACCTTAGAACATGCCGAGTCACTTATCCATTTGGCTAAATTCTTTCGATGGGTCGGATGGTATATTTTGGGAGAGGTCTGTGCACAGTGTGCTGCAGAGGTGTTTGTTCAGAGGTTGGGAGTGCAACATGAGACCACATTGAATGCGCAAAATGTACTGCTCGCTTTGTATGTTCACAATGGCAAAGTTCGTATAGCGGAACCCTTAGGACAGCATGTTTTGTCTATACAACAGCAGGTGTTTGGACGAAGAGATGCCCGTACCCTACGAGCGATGGTCTTACTAGGCGATATATACCGAGAATTGAAAGAGCATGACAAAGGGATTCACATACTAACGGATACTTTTTCCCTGGTTAAAAAACACTTTCCTGTTGACCATCCTCTTAGAGGCTTGATCTATGGGAAATTGGCTGGATTGTATAAAAAGAATGGACAGTATGCCTTAGCAGAGAAGGGGGCGATCAGGGATGTAGCTTTCAAAAAGCGACACTTGGGTAAGCAGCATCCTTTAACATTGACGGCTCAAAATCAATTGGCGGATATCTATCGTTTGCAAAACCAATATTTCGATGCCGAAAGGTTGTATCAAGATGTGTTGAACAAACGTGTATATGTACTTGGTACGAGCCATCCCTCAGTGGCTGTAACGTGTGGTGGTTTGTCTCGATTGATGCTTGCTCAAGGGAATATAGTAGAGTCGATTCACTGGCGCGTCCAAGATGTGGGGATTTGTCTACACAATTTGGGCATCAAACATGAAAAAACACAGATGGCCAGATTGTATTTGGCAGAGTTGTATGTTCTGGCAGGACAATATTCGGAAGCAGAGAAGATGTATTATTCTGTCTTTAAGATTCGACAAGAGATATTGGGACTGGAGCATTGGAAAACACGGAGAATCATAGAAGACTTAGTGGGGGTGTTAAAGAAGCAAAACCGCCATAGAGAAGAGCTCATGTTAAGGATGCAAGTGGCTAGAGACCGGGCGCTGCTTTATCGACGTCGAAATAAAAAGGAATATGAGGCGTCGGCGTGGCGAAAAGTACTCGAAATTCAAGAGTATGTCTATGGCCTGGAGCATGAACGAACATGCAAGACGCAACATAATCTCGCTTGGGTATTGTTAGACTTGGAGCAGGAAGAAGCTGTGATGTATTTTCAACGTCTACAGAAATTATGGACAGATCCGAAAGATTGGAAGACACTGTGGATTCGTTTAGGAACAGCTTTGATGATGGCAATGAAAACGAACGATACCACGCAATGTGCACTGATTATTGACCAACTCGTAGACCTCCTGGGCGAGGAACACGAACGTGTCCTCAAAGCCAAAGAAAGATTACGTAGGCTTCATGATTCTTGATTTACAACACCAATATGTATACTTCTAGTCTTCGATTAGTTCGAATAACGAATCGACACATTTTTGTGTTTTGGCAACCGATCAAGTTCTTCTTTTGACATCTCGGTAACGGTAATCGTCCAATGTTTGTTTGAATAAGAGTTTAGAAGATGAATATCCGATCTGGATAAAGATTTTACTGATACGCTTAGATACTCAGCAGGTATTCTGAACAGTTCAAGTTTTTCTTCGTAAGTTTGCGGAATAAATCCATTTAAATTGAGCGAATGATATGGAAAGTAGCGTTGATGAGTCCAAGCTTTCCATGAATCTTGTTGCAACAGTTTAAGGTCTTCCAATGTCAATGAAGTGACTCTACTCAGGTCGAGTCTTGGTTTGTCAGATAGGTACTCTCGGAAAACATCTCGATCGAATTCTTCAAATGGATAGTGAATTACTTGACTGTCCTTAGGATCTCGGGATTCGTAATTTTCAAGAGAGTTCCAGAAATATTCGACATTTTTAGCCCCCTTATATTTCGAGCAACTACGAGCGGCCTGGTGTTGTCGTTTTGTCAGAACAAGTACTCTGCTCAAAGATTGCCCTTGAATTCTCAATGATTTTAGAGAGTTGGGCAATCTTTGAATGGGGTTGTCCCACACGTCAAGATGTTCTAAGCAGAAGCATCCATTCAATACAGTTAAATCCGTCAAACGATTGTTTTCGAGATTTAAGTTTTGCAAATTCGAGAGGTTTGTTAACCCTGAAGGTAATACAGAGATATTGCAGTCTTTCAACGATATATCGGTCAAAGCAGAAAATGAGGATAGATTGTTTAGAACCTCGAGTTCCCATCACTGAAGTGATAGCGTTTTCACTTGTGCACAAAGTGAAGTGGTTTTATATTTTGTATCAAGTTGTTGTAGCGTTAACAGTGCAACCAGTTTACAGTGAACCACACCTTGGTTTGCTAGAGCTTCGATGATATGATTGAGAGCGAGTACTCCAGGATCCCAATCTGGAATGTTCAATAAGGAACGAAAGTCTTGTACTTGATCCTCATATTGACCTGTTAATGTACCCCACAATGTTAATCCTTGAGTTACAAAAGAAATATCTGATTCAGATAATAAAGATTTGATTTTTGGATGCATAAACTAGTCAATGGAATAGCACAAGATGATTGCAGTATATCACGGACTTAAATTTTCGATGTAGAAAAGCTCCAGTGTGACTCTTTGAGAGGAACTGCTTCACTCAGAGACTTCAAAGTCCTGACAAGTGGTCACGTTGTTGATGACGTCTGTCGCACAGACTTGTACAGCACCGGCTTGTACAAAGTAGATGCTTGCCGGATTGGATGATGCATCCACGCCATTTCGCTTACTTCATCAATGTTGTAGCCGAGAACAGCAGCTTCTGGCCGCCCTCACTGGTGCGGTCGAGAATGTCCTGCACGGGCTCGGCGAAGCCGAGCTCGCACATGTGGTCGGCCTCGTCGAGCACCGCGAACTTGCACCGCGCCACGAGGTCGAGGGTGCCCTTCTCCAGGTGGTCCTTCAGGCGGCCCGGCGTGCCCACCACCACGTCCACGCCGTTGCGCAGGGCCTGGAACTGTGGCGGGTACGGGGTGCCGCCGTAGAGCGCCAGCACCTTGTAGCCCTTGGTCACGCTCTCCACCTCCTTGACGATCTGCACAGCCAGCTCGCGCGTGGGCGCCAAGACGAGAAACTGCGGCCCACTGCCGCCGCCGCTGCCG
>CALDQI010000244.1:0-30366 GCA_937911635.1 uncultured Pseudomonadota bacterium
GACTATTTTTGTTCTTCAGGTCCTGGTGGACAGTCTGTTAATACAACTTATTCTGCAGTAAGATTAACCCATGAACCTACAGGTGTAGTTGCTCAATGTCAAGATCAAAAATCACAACATAAAAACAAGGAAAAAGCTATGAGAGTTTTGAGATCCAGACTTTATGAAATTGAATTAAATAAAAGGATGGAATCAGATTCTCAGAAAAGGAATGAGTTAGTTAAATCGGGTGATAGATCAGCTAAAATAAGGACATATAATTATCCTCAAGGAAGAGTAACTGACCATAGAATTGGACTAACTTTATATGATTTGCCAAAGATATTGGATTTGCGGTGTCGCTACTTCCAATTGAATTATTGGACACAGCGAAGGATGGAGTGCAAAATTGGGAGGCGAGATTCATTCGACATCGTCCAGAAATGGGATTGCATTCGCAAGATTCAGCGGCGAAAGTGCGTCAGCGAGTTGATCGAGCCTATGATCAGATCATTCGAATGAAACGGGAGGGATGGCCCATTCTGAACTCGACTAAGTACTTAGAGTCGTCTAGACAATATCTTAAGACAGGGCGTTTTCCAGCAGAAGGCTGTGATGCTGGAAAACTCTACTTTAGCATCTCGCCAAATGGGCAGTTTACGATATGTCATCGAACCAAGCATCAGTACGTTAGTTTCTTGGATCCTGGTTTCGAGGACTTTTTCCGTTCAGCAGCCTATGAACGTACTCGATTAATGGAAGCCGGCTCCTGTGAGGGGTGTATGCGCGCTTGTTGGATCGATACAAGTGCGATGTTTAGGCATGTACAAGGATTCTTTGAAACGGCTCAGCTGTCTCTTAAACAGCGTGTTTATGATGTTCCTACGTGGGAGAGAGCGGAACGCTGGAAGCGGACAGAGCCGATTTCTATCGTTCCGGAACTTGCCCCTGCCAAGTGATTGGTTACATTTGGGGTCATGACAATCGTATGGACCATCTTCACTAGAGAACTGCGAGCCTACTTTGACGGCGTTCTTGCCCTGTTAATCATACCTATATTTTTGGGCATGGTTGGCGTCTTCTCCCTGTTTTTTCAGGATATTTTCGCAGCAGGGTTCATAGATTTACGCTCGGTGTTCTTTTGGATGGCTCTATTTTTTCTCCTTCTCATCCCAGCATTAACGATGCGCTCTTTTGCTGAAGAGAAACGGACGGGGACCATTGAGATGTTGGCAACGCTCCCAATTTCAGAAGAACAATTGGTTATAGGCAAATTTGTAGCCGCCTTAATGGTTGTTGGATTGGCACTTGCGTTATCACTGACGTATCCAATATCGTTGGCTCAGCTTGGAGAGTTGGATTGGGGTGTGGTCATTGGTGGGTATCTTGGTTTATTTGCGATGGGAGCTGCGTTGACGTCTATAGGGATTGCAATGTCTGCATCGACCAACAGTCAAGTGATTGCATTTTTGGGTTCGCTGACGATAGGTTTGTTGCCTTTTGCAACCGGTTACGCACTGGGACGTGTTCCAGCAGATTGGCTTCCTGTTGTGCAATATTTAACATTTGAGTATCACTTTAGCACCTTAGCGAAGGGCATCATCGATACACGAAGTTTGATATTTTACGGTTCAATAGTGGGGATGTTCTTACATCTTGCGGTATTTCAGCTAGAGCAGAGGCGATTGTCATGACTCCGCGTCGTTCATTGTCTATTAATTCTTGGCTTCAACTCTTGTGTGTGGGAATTATCATCATTGGTGTCAATGTTTTAGCGTCGAAGCATTTTTGGCGTTTAGATGTGACGGATGATAAAGTCCACTCCCTAGATATGAGCACACGATCATTGATTTGGAAGCTTGATAAGCCACTGCATGTCAAGGTGTACTTTACAGAGGGATTGCAAGCACCATACAACAATCATCGGGCCGCTTTAGTTGATAAACTCGAAGAACTCCGAGCCTATTCTCAAGGATGGATGACCATCGATATTGTGGATCCAACCAATCTAAAAGAGTTGGAGGCTGAGGCAAAACGTTTTGGGATAGAACCCATCGACTATCGATTTAGAGATCAAAATACAACAGAGCTTCGCAAGGTCTTTATGGGGGCGGCTTTGGTGTATGGTGATAAACAAGAAGTATTGCCGATCGTCACTCAGATTGAAACCTTAGAGTATGACATTGCTCGGGCTCTCAGATCATTGCTGTCTCCAAAACAGTCCAAGCCGGTCATTGGATTTGTAACCGGTCACCAAGAGCCGAACCTCCTACAAGCAGGTGGACCGCTGTCCACGTTACGCGAGCGTCTCCTTGAATCGTACGAGTTGTTGGAAGTGCCTCTAGGTGGTGTTGAGGGGGTACCAGGGAATGTAGATGTACTATGGGAGATTGGTCCGCAGGAGCCTCTGTCTCCTCGAGCGCTGTATCAGCTGGATCAGTTTTTACTCAGAGGTGGCTCTCTCGGTGTTTTTATCACAAATTCCAAAGCAGACATGCGTTCTTTAAAGCCGCAGAATCTGTTTCACGGTATGGAGTCCTTGTTGGGTCACTATGGGGTACAGGTCAATAGAGATTTGCTTGTAGATCGTGTAAACAACGGCAGAATGACTTTTCCCATACGATATGGTCAAACGGTTCGTCCTGTGCAACTGAATTATCCATTGATTCCGAAGTTGACAATTGTCAATGGTAACGCACCCGCTGTCAAAGGAATCGATTCAATGTTGGCGCCGTTTGCGTCCTCTGTGGTCATTTCAGAGCAATTGTCTTCTAAGGTGACTGCGCAGATGTGGGTCTCAACGTCTCAGCGTGCAGGAAGTTTAAGAGGGGTTACAACGCTCGAACCAAAAGCCTTTCAAATGGTCGCACCAGGAGAGGAAACTGGCTCGAAAGCCGTCATCGTTGGCTTGACTGGAGTATGGAGTTCATACTTTGCAAAGAGTGAGATTCCGGATCCAGATACAGGGGGCTCGAAAGGATCATATGAAGAAAGTGAACGGTTGCGAGAGGGGACGGCAGCTCGCTTGATGGTTGCTGGGTCTGCAGATATGGTTGCCAACAACATTGCGTTTATGCTTAATTTGGCCGACTGGATGGTCCAAGACGAAGCTCTCATCAACATTCGTTCAAAGGTGCTTCGGGTGAATACCTTTGAGCCCTTGGAGTCTACGGATCTGCTGCAGTATCGATTGTTCAATCTTTTTGGCGGCAGCACTCTGTTGTTGTGTGTGATTGGAATCCGATGGGTTGTGCGACGTCGAAAGCGGATCTTGATATGAAATTTTCATTAAAAACCAAGTATTTATTTTGTTTAGCTGTAATTATGACTGGGTTGGTTATGTGGGATTCAGTTCCGCCACAGTCCTCTACAGAATCACTACCGATCATCGATGCAATTGTCAGAACAGATATTGAGAAGGTGGCATTGACGTCAATGGGAAATACGATCACACTCGAACAACAGAATGGTGAGTGGATAGAAGCTGCGCCTCTAACTGGACTTGCCGATATTGCTCGAATCAATTCTATGATTCTGAATTTTCGAAATCCGATACCAATGGATGTATTGATTGAAACAGATCCAGAAAATGCCGGGAAGTCATATGGGCTGGATTCATCCAATGCGATAACCGTAGAGATGTGGAGAGTGGGTTCGGATGAGCCCAGTATTTCATTTCTTTTAGGCAATGATGCTGGACAGAGCACTTCATTCGTTCGAATGTCTGGAGACAAGTCTGTCTATAGGGCGAATGTCGGAGGTCGACGTCGTTTTGCTCACTCCGCCAGTGATTGGCTGAATCAACGGGTGTTTCGAGTACAGATGAGTGAGTTGGCTTCTATTGATGTTGAAAGCAAGAACCATCCATCGTATACGCTGCAAAATGGAGATGCATGGACGGTAGTCGGTGCGACAAGTCCGGTAGATGTCTCGCGTTTGGTCAAGGCACTTCAAGATGCTCTATTGGTTCGTATTGGTAGCATTGTTGCTGATGCAGAAGATCCAGCTGTTGAAGGAGACTGGCTTACACTAATGATGACTACGAAGGATGGCACTCAGATATCAGTAGGGGTCGCAGAACCAACCTCTCGGCAGACGCAGGTGGAAGTCGATGGCCAGCGGTATCAGGTACCAGTTCTTCCTTTTGAGCATTTTACCAAGGGTGCGAATTATTTTATCGATAAACGAGTCTTTCCAATTCGCTCTAGAGAAGAGTTGGATCTCATTCGTTATACAACGGCGATCACAGATATCATTATTCAACAGGATCTATCGAATGGTTTTTGGAAGGTGTTACAGCCCAGCAACGTTGATCTAGAAATGAGAGATGCATTCTTCATGGTAAATACTCTCTCCACGTTGTCTTCGATAGCAGAGATTCCAGTGACCAGTTTAGATGGAAAGACACCTAAATTAACATTGGAGATTCGTAGACTGCAAGGGGATGTCATGCGCCTAAAGGTGTTTGAGGCATACGATCAAGCTGGAGTACAAGGGTATCTCTGTCAAGTTGATGGTTCGGAGACTGCGTTTATCGCCGTCACAGATGATATTGACCGTATCATCAATGGGTTTGGACAAGCTGACGTATTCTAAATGTATAGATCTTTTCCAACAAAAATCACAGGTTTATTGAATATATATTTATCGGCTGCGTAAACTAGAGTGTATCTTGGAGAAAATTATGTTTACATTTGGAATTATTGCAGTGCTTGGTATTGCTCAAGCAGACACACCGAAAAAGAAAACTGAGAAGACAGAAGAGTCAAAAGGCTCAAAGAAGTCTTCTGGCACCAAGTCTTCTTCTAAGTCCTCATCGAAATCTGGGACAAAATCGACAAAGACTCCCCCCAAAAAGACTCCGGGTACTACGTCCTCTTCTAAATCAACAGCGAAACCAGCTGTAAAGAAACCAGCCCCAAAGAAGGTTCAGAATAAGCCACCGCCCAAGAAGTCTTCTCAGAAGTCACCACCGAAACCCACTGGGAAAACTACAACAACGGCGTCTCCAGCAAAGCAGCGAACTGGGCAAGAGCGGGCGCAAGGTAACGCCCACAAACCAATTGGTGCACAATCTTCATCTACAACCAATAGACCATCATACAATCGAGCTCCAAACAATGTGGACCGTCCACAAGTTGGGAATGAACAACGAAACACCCCAAATGCTCACAGTCCGATTGGTAATAATTCTGGGCATCGGACTCCAACATATGAACGGGCTCCGGACGACGTAGAACGTCCGGGAGTTGGAAAAGAAAGAAACAATGCACCAACTGCTCATGAACCGATTGGCGGTCGAACCACACGTCCAGAAAAGGAACGACCAACTCGAGATCCAGTTGAGCGAATCGATAGAGAACCACCAACGAAGAAGGAAACCAATCGTCCAGAGAGAACTCGCCCAAGTCGAGATGTTGATCAGCCTCGAGATGGCACAATTGATCGCCAACCCCCGTCGCGCCAAGGATCTAACCGTCCGGAGAAGGGGCGACCAACTCGAGATCCAGCTGAGCGAATCGATAGAGAACCACCAACGAAGAAGGAAACCAATCGTCCAGAGCGGAATCGACCCAACAGATCTACCGAGACTTCGAATACACCCAATAAAAATGTGGATAGACCCAATACCAGTTCAGAGCCTTGTCATGAGTGTCCTTCACAGGCTGTATCTCCCGGAAAATCTCAGTATCGAAATTCATACAACGGTGGATTCAATACCGGTACCCGTCAACGAACTACGACCAATGGTCCTGACGGTGGTGAGATGGGCGCGTGGGGCTTTGGCTTGGGAACACTGTCCTTTGCCTCTGACTACGTAGATGGTGGGGCCTATCAAGATGGTGGTCTAGGAATGTCTCTTGGCTTTAGGATCATTCCTCAGTTTGAAATAGAGGGATCGTATGGTCACTATACAGATAGTACTTTGGAGTCTTCTAGAAATCGTCTCAACAGACCCATTCAGCTTGTCGGTCAAGTGCACCCATTCCCTGATTCTGTAGTGTCCCCATTTGTGTCAGGTGGGTATGTATGGAACAATATTATCATTGATGACGAATACATTGTTGACGGTGAAAATAAGACTGCTGAGCAAGAAGATTTGCTGACAGGATTGGCCCTTGGAGCAGGTGTGACATTTAATGTACATCAAAATATTGCATTGGAACTGGATGGCAGAATTTTTCAATACAACAACTTAGAGTACTGGGATGATGCCGGTGATACTGCTACATTGGTATCAATGGGTGTAGTTGTTGGCTTTTAAACCAGAGTCGAAAATATGAAAGTAAATCGTATACTTGGCCTTGATGTGGGCACCAAAACCATTGGGATTGCCATCGGATATGTTCGAACGGGTCTATCAGAGCCTCTGTTCACATTGCAGAGGCAATCGGTGAAGAAGGATTCGGCTCGACTATTGCAGGAGTGTCGAAAACAAGCTGTGGATCATGTGGTGGTCGGTTTACCACTACAATTGGATGGCACGGAAGGGCGTTCTGCTAAACTTGCAAGACAGATTGGAGCTGCAATTACGGCAGAGGGATCGTATGAGGTATCGTACTGTGACGAGCGATTTAGTACGGTTGAAGCCTCAAGAAGATTGAGAGAAAGTGGGAAAAGCATCTGGGACCAGAAGGCGATAATTGATCAAGCAGCTGCTATGGTCATTGTGGAGGATTGGATTCGTTCCCAATCCCAATGAAATGATGTCAGTTCACTTAATCTCGAAAGTGTAAGCCACTTGTAGTTCTTTTGGTAGCTTGGATGCTCCATCCTTTCCTTCAATGTATCGACCACTGAAAGCATAGAGGCCTTTGTCCAATTCTGAAGAAAAATCAATCAGATACATCTCTTCTTGATCCAAAGACCGAAGATTAAAAGGAATGGCTTTTCCTTCGGGCAACCATAGATCAAGTTCAACTTCTGTGTCACCAGTCAATCCAGTCATCGCTTCCTTTTCTTTAAACGAGAGCTTGTAGACGCCCAAATTAACTTGTTTGATCTCTTCTTTTCGGAGGCTTGAGTGATATACAAACTGAGGTTTCGTGCTTCGTAGTTTGACATCATTCACTCTTTCGATTCCATAGATGGTTTTGAAGGTGGATTGTACATCAACCAATTCGCCACTCTTTAAATTTTGGTATTCGTTTTCCCCAATAGCATAGAATCCCTTGTCCGTTGGTTTTGGATACAACTCAAACTGAACAGGGTCTATACTTTCATCGTCCATTTCTGGGGCATATACCAGAACTTCAACATCGTGAATGAACGCTGTATGTCCTGCTCTGAATCGAAGGTTCCCTGATTCTACATTGTTCAACTCAAATGAAAATCGCCCTTGAGCATCGGTTGTTTGTTTGTCTCCATTGCCCTCCATTTGAACCATGGCCCCTTCAATTGGAGTATTCCAAATGTCATGAACTGTTCCGGATACCACGGGTGTATTGTTGCAAGCCAATAAACCAATCAGCAATGTAAGCATAACCATCTCCTTAAATTCTGTAATTACACATCTCTATCAATGAATAACGGATCCGCACTCGCTAGCCTAGAAATTTGATTGACGTCGTTTGACTTTTGCTTCAATCGTTAAAGCATCGTGTTCTGACAGTCCGATCTTAGAGGCCAAGGCAAGAATTTGGCTTCGAGCTGTTGCAAGATTTCCATGAGCGGAGAGGTTGATGTATTCGATGGCTTGCTCCAAAATGTAACTTTGTGCCCATTTTTTTGCATTTTGTCTCTCCGTTGTCGACAATCCAAGACCATTTGCCATGGTTTGAAGCAGTTGTAATTCTTGATCGGCCAAATGTTCATCACACATCGATACTGCAGCCGCGATCATTATCATAGTGACGCGAACGCCACCGGTTGAGCAGCTGCTGAGCTCTGGAGTCGTTAATGGAGGGAACTGCGCGATTTGTTCGAGTGTACCGTACTCAGGATTCAACAAAAGCATCAGCCACTCTCGCTCTGATTGGATGAGATGACCATCGGCCATAGAAATTTCCACCATCATTCTGGATAGAATTTGCACATCGTAGGGATGAACGATTGGATGGTGTTGTTTTTGTTGTTCAAACTCTGAAAAGATTTCTGCTACAGCGGAGGATGATATCCACAGTCCTTTTTCTTCATTCCAAGAAAATTGGCGCTCAACTCTTTTGAAAGCCTCCAATATGGCGTCTTCTTTTTCTTGCTTGGAGAGTCCATTCATCACTTTGGAGGAGGCACTGGATACCGTTTGTCGAGTAATATCCGACGCTACTCTACCAAGGGTCCCGTGTCCAAAAACATCTCGAACCACTTGACCAACCATACGTTGAACTGCATACATCAATGAGCGTTCTGTACTTCTTTTGAATTGGTTTCCAGCCGAACTGGTTCGTGTAGCAGTGGCCCGACTAGATACCTGGGTGCCTGACACAGGACATTGAAATACGACTTGGACAGACCGTCCGGTTTCTTGAATGTCTGCAATCAATGGTTGGATATATTCAATAGTATAGTGATTCATTCAGTGCTCCGATGGTGTTGATTATTGGTACCAAGTTGGGTCTGGGTGTTTTCCTTTAACCCGTACCCATCGTTTTTTGAATAGTAATATTTCTTGTGCAGTCAGACCATACGCCAATGTCCCAGTGACTGGTGGTGGAGTGTTGTATACAATACTTTTAACGCGTTGGATTTCCCACTCGAGTAACGGATATGCACAAATCATGTGCTCAATATCTCCAATGAGCGATTTTGTACGATCGATATCTCCAATACAGCAGGCACCTCGAATCAGATTGAACGTACAGCGAATTGTATGCTGTTCAGACAATTGATGTATACATTCAATAGACTGTTCTATCTGAGAGTTCCATTGTCGTTTGTCCCCCAACGCACCAAGAGCCCATTGCCATACAGTTTGAACCCAAGGATTGTTGTGTTGGAGTAATTTCGATAGCCTATCCAAAGCGTGCATGGCTCCGATAGGGGAAGATTGATGCTGTTCCAAGGATGTGCGTCCCCGAAGAGCCTGTGCCCGCAAATAGATTTTGGGCGTGTGTTGGAGATTACTCATTGTCGCAGCATCAGCGAGAACGCTTGAAGCGCGAACATGATTCCCCATATCTAAGTATACTTGTCCCAAATCGACCAGGCATTGAGACCGTTTATCCTCCATAATCTTGGATACCAATTGCTCACCATAAGATCTGGCTTCGGACAAATCTCCTTGTGCGCTTAGAAGGTCAACCTCACGAAATGACAGAGAACGTTTTACAGTGCCGCTAAGATATTGTCTCCAATGATGGAGCGTTATAGGGTTGATTGGTCGATGTCGTTTGATGTATGAGGCGACGAGTGTACAGGAGATCCCCCATGTATGAGACCGTTGTTTTATCAGTGAACGATGCTTTAATTCATCCAGAATCGAATCTGTACAGGGTGGAACAATAGTGATGAGTTCCTCGATGGATAAAGCGGTGTCGACATACGTAAGAGCCCGTAGGATATTCCAATGTATTTCTGATAGGTCTTGAATCCAGATGTCTGGAAGAAGATTTTCGGGAACTTGTGGAAAGTGAAAGGCATCTCGGATTGTATATTCCATCAACATCGGCAAGAGAAGCGCAGGAATTCCTTGGGTTTGTTGATGCAGCCATTGTGATTTTTCTGTAAGGTTGGGTGTTTTGGGGGCGTATGAAAAGAGACTTCTTCTCAGCTGAGAAAGTTCCAGCCATTCTATACGAATAATTACAATGGGTAGGCCCAGTTTGGGTGTATCCGCACCTCTAGTGCAAACAATCAGAGGGAATCGATTCCCAATTCGCTCCAAGATACGGTCTTTGGAGTTTTCATCTGAATCCAACACATATGTATTCAATCCTTGTTGTAAAGCCGCCTCGCATAGCGTATCTTTGGCCCATGTCTTTCCAGAGCCGCGCGTTCCGATAAAATGCACATGCAGCTGTTCTCCTTGATGAACACGCTGTAAACATTGAGCGATTTGATGAATCACTTGTTCCCGTCCGGCCAATGGTTGTTCAGATGGCGACACTCGATTGAGTTCCATCATGATCTCTTCAATGGACTCAAAACGCTCCTCTGGATTGATGGCAAGACATTTTAAGAGGATACGTTCTAAATGAGTCGGTACACTAGGATCAATAAGAGATGGCCGCATTGGTATACTACGTTCTCTAGAATTGAAAGGGCGTTTGTTTAGGAGCATAAAGTAGAGGGTTGCCCCCATTGAAAACTGATCGGATACGGGAGTGATAACGCGATTGCATAGTTGTTCAGGGGAAGCATATCTCGGGGTTCCTATCATTCCCTCAGAATGATACATGGGGTGCTTTGTGACAGTTCCAAAATCAATAAGCAATAGCGTCTGTTCACGTTCGAACATGAGATTACTGGGTTTGATATCTCGATGTATCCATCCTTCGTCGTGAATGTGTTTTAGGGCAGAACAGAGCTGTAGGCCAATACTGATGATCCGTCGATGTCGTTCGGCAGACGGCAACCGTTGCAATCGTTCGGCGAGCACTTTTCCATTGACACCTTGAAGATGTGTCATCGTAAATGCTGGATGATTTGTTTGGCTAAAAGATTCGATCCAATCGTGTACCTTTACGATATTTGGATGGTGCAGGGTTTTCAAACAGTCAAATTCACGTTTCAATATGTCTCTATGCTCTAGACGCAAAACGCGCTTCAAAGCGTAATTACGCCCATCTTTTTGAGCCTGAAAGACTTCAGATAGTTTAGAGGCTCCGAGGAGTCTGCCAAGGGCGAAAGTGGACATGCAGTACTCTTGTTAATCATGCATGAATTGAAGGTGATCGAGCATGAGAAGTCGTTCTGTTTCGGGCCATTCTTGAGTCCGCTGATTGAAAATTTGCCTCCAAGATTCGTGGTGCTTTGGATCATCACTCAAGCTAGATAACAGAGAGTGCAACTTGACGCTCCATCCGAGCATATCAAATTGTTTTGAAAGATGAATGGCCTTGTGTGTTGTTTCGATAGCCTTAGGGGTTTCTCCAGAGAATTGTCTACAACGGGCCAGCCAGTATAGATTGGTCAACTGACGTGCAATTGGAACCTTGTAGATGTAGGGCTCTATAGATTTGATTATGGTGTGTCCGGTTTCATATCGTTTGAGTTGAAATAAGGTCAGTGCCATCGCTAAATGGACAGAGATTTTATATTGTTCAGGATCGTTTTCTTGAAGTATTTTTCTAGCTGTCTTTAAAAATGATAGAGCGGCTTTTGGGTTGTCGAGTCCCAGCTGAATTTTGGCTAAGATGAAGGACGTCTTCGCTTCAAGAGCAGGGATCTTGATATCTACAGAAATACGGAGCGCTTCTTTTGCATGATGAGTGGCTTTGCTGTACAACCCCCGTTCAAATGCAGATTGCGCAAGAATAAGTCTCGCTTGTGCCTGACCAATTTGATATAGGTTTTCTCGCGAGAGTTGTAGACCCTCTTGAGCATTTTGTGTTGATTCTAGCCACATCCCGCGCCAAATTTGTACTTCTGCGAGATTGCTGAGAACAATGCAGAGGAGTTCCTTTTGTCTGAGGACTTTTAAGATAGAAATGGCTTCTTCCATTTGCGTACATGAGGTTGTAATCTGTCCGAGGTGCGCTTGCAGTGAACTTATAGACAGCAAGATTTTAGCCCTAGGCAAAGTTTGTTCACCTTCAATTGTAAGGGCTAGACCATTCTTTGCATTTTGCAACGCTTGTTTTAAATTTCCCCTTAGCCAATGGGTCGCACAAAGCTGATAGTGAGCTTCAATTTGAGTAGGGAGATAGCCCCGATGTTCAGAATCTTGTAAGACCTCTTCAAAGAACTGGATACCCTTATCGGTATCCCCAAGTCGTGTATGAATACCTCCAATAGATAGGTGCGTTCGCAAACGCACTCTCCAATCTTTTAACGATTTGGCATATCGGAGTTGAGTTTTGAGATGTTTCAGAGCCTCTTTCCATTCACCTTGATTTCTAGACATGGCAGAACGGACTTGTAGCAGCTGCAATCTGGATTTAGAAAAGCTGTCTTCAGAAAGTTCTTTTTTTGCTAATTTTGTAAGGGGATGTGCATGTTGCACATTTTCCATAGCACTTTGAAGGAGACCACGTTCCCAGAGTCTCAAGGCTGCTAGTGACAAGTATTGATAAGCCTTGCCCGATACTTGACCACATCGAAAGTGATGACTCAAGTGCTGAATGGCTTTGATGTTGTGTAGTGAAGTCGCTGTTTCCAAATGTTCAGCGAGGGATTTGTGCATTTGAATTCGCAGTTCTGGTTGCATTGTCTCATACAGAACAGAGACATAATTTCGTCTTCGGAGACTAAAGAATTCATCGATACCAGCCTTTCGTTCTAGGATCATCCGACGTTGTATCAATTCGTCGAGTGTATCAAATAGCACCTCGTCATCGAGGTTTACCAAATTAATCAGCGTATCCAGATGCAGCTCTCTATCGGAGATGGATAGCCATTGTACAAGTTCACGTTCTGTTTCAGATAGAGCGTTTATACGATTCAGTACCAAATCTCTGATGGAGGGTGGAATATTGAATTTTTGTGTGGCTATATCGTGTGCCGATTTACGAAAGGCATAATGGAGTCCATTTTTTTGTAAAACCCGTTCTTCAAGAAGTTGTTGAATGAATGCATTTAAGAACAGCGGAACTCCATCTGTCTCACTGTGAATTCGTTCTGCGATGGTATTGATGTCGTCAGAAGGTTCAGAAGAAGTCATCTTTTGAAGTATTTCGGCAATGTCTTGGGTGGAGAGCAACTTGAGTGGAACACTTTCTCCATGTTCAAAGATATCAATAGGCTGTTGACTGCTGATAAAAAAGAAGAGAGGGAGATTCAGCTGAATGGCCAATCGATCCCATAGTTGTTTGAAAAAACGTAGGCTGAGTTCTTGCGCAAAATGCAAATCATCAATGAGAATGACTTGTGCCCTCTCTTGGAGTAGGGCTCGCATAAGATGAGTCGAACGATCGAGAAGTTTAGATTGTAAACCCAGATCGGCAACAGATAGCTCTCCATATTGCTTCCACAACAGATGCAACTGTTCATCCCCAGACTCTTTTGCAATGTATTGAATGAGTGCATTTCCACCTTCGAAGGGATCAGGATACTTTCGCAATCGAATCCGTATGTGTGGGATGTGCAGATTGGAGAGTTTATTGGTCAATCCACTTAAGATTCGACTTTTCCCAAATCCTTCATCCCCGACCAATAGTGCGGCGACTTGGTGACGTTGTTGAATCATCCGAAGCAAATCACTGGGCAAGTCGGTTTTAAAGAAGGTGATTTGTTCCACCATTGATGCCATTGCTTTCTTTTGTCCTTGCACTTCTCCCAAATCCATCAATATCTCTTGTGCAGATTGATAGCGTTCTTGAGGGGATTTGGAGAGTAGTTTTAGACAGATTTCTTCGTATACCGTTGGTATTTCTTGAATGAAGTCAGAAGGCGGTCGAGGGGGTTGCTCACTATGAAGTTTGCTGTATCCAGCCATATTGCTTGCTGCAAAGGGTCTTCTAGAGCACAGCATTGCATACAGTATAATCCCCAATGAGTACAAGTCTGAACGATGGTCTAGTTCCTGCCCTGTAATCTGTTCTGGAGAAGCGTAAGCCCATGTCCCCACCAGTACCGTTGATTTTTCGACATCAGAATTGAGCTCTTTAACAATTCCAAAATCCGTAATGATGCAGCGTCCAGACTCATCAATTAGAATGTTGGATGGCTTTAAATCTCTATGAACAACGCCATGACTGTGGATATGAGCCAATCCCTTACTGAGATCAATCAGGATCTCTCGCACCCGTACCCATCTTTCAGCTAGGGGTAAATCTCTGAATTGACGAATCTCTTTGTGTAAGTCTGTCCCTTTAATATATTCCATTGCAATATAGGGATGTCCGTAGATATCTCCATAGGAATCTACTTGGATCACATTCGGGTGGTGCATTTTGGATAACGTTCTAAATTCTCTAGAGAAGCGCCTTCGTCCTGCTTTAAAACGATTGGCCTTGAGAACTTTGATTGCAAAAGGGGTGTTACTAGGGTCGTATCCAAGTAACACTTCCGCCATCCCACCAAAACCGACCTTGGAATGATAGCGATAATTGTCAATATAAAATCCGGGCTGGACTTCCAGTCCACCAATAATCAGATTGTCTTCGCTCAAGAGTGTGCCTCTATACTAGTGCCAAATATGGATATCTCCTGCCATATGTCTAGCACACTCGCGAATGGTTTGCCCATGAATATCCTGCCATTTTGTGGAAGAACCTGTATCACTGAAGAGTTTTGCAACTTGAATTTTAATGCCCCAAGCGCCGTCTGAAATGGCTGTCCACATCTTGTCCATCTCCTTGTCAGATGGAGAAAGCATCGCTGCATCCAATATCATTAAGTCACGATGCCAAACCCAATGTACATCTTCAAGAGCGAGCAAACCTTGTTGTAAAGAGCTCCATTGTTGTCTGTGAGAATCGATATTTTTAGACATGGTTGACCAGCGAATTAGAGGTGATAATTCCGGCAACAATAGGCGTTTTTGTAATCGGATGATGTGGAGCTGTAAGCGTATGGCGGAGGGGGTGGGCTCCGATAAAATTGCGTAATTCATATGCTCCAAACGTTCTTTTGCTCGAGGTGCATTTCCCTGCAGATAATCCATCCAAACTTCAAAAATTTCTTCGGTCAGTCCGTGTCTCTCAAAAGCGCGTTGTTCTGCTAGATATTCCGTCAAAAATGTCCATTGTCCAGAAGTGAGTAGACATTCTAGATACCATAAATACCATGGCATGGTGTTGTGATCTAGTACCGTCGGAATGTGTTCTAGAAATTGAGGGTTGTTTTCTGGTTCCGTGAAAGAAATTCCCATCAGGGCTTGATCATGTACAGAATCGGCACGGTTACTGTGAATAAGCCTTGAAAATAGAACTTTGGCATCTTCGATATTGTGACAATACAGCTGCTGTACAGCCCGCAATAAGATGGCTTTGCGAATTAACTCCGTATCTGAAGATACATCTTTGAGTAGCTGATCGACAGAATCGTCATCGCGATTGATGAGTTCAAAACGATTGACCAAGAGAAATAATTGAAGGCGAAGCTCGGTTTGAATGTCGTCTGAAATGTTTGAGTCTTTCAAAAGGAGTTGAATTGTTTCGATCGCTTTGCTTCTAGAATCTGTATGAATGTATGCATCGATAAGCATCTGAGTCATCATCGTCTGTGTCTCTTTGCTCATCCATTGATCATTTAATTCCTCAATATAGTGGGCAACAGCTGAAAAATCTCCTTTGCGATGGGACCATTTGGCGAGGGCAATCCGTTGGGTGTTTGTGTCTGGAGATTCCCCTAAGAAGGACAGATGATGAAGGATCTGCTTTCGGTCTGCAGGTTGTAATCGAGATTTCTGTTGTAAGAAATCCCCCACCTTCTGATGCCAAATAATACATTGATCAACGGGTAGAAGTCGATATAGAAATTGTTCAAACCGGAACGGATGGAGCTGTATCAATCGATCTGTTCCGGTTTCATGAACCTCAATCCATTGATGCTCATTCAACCATTCGACGAGCGGGGAGATTCGATCAGTCGAGGCGTCCATTAATTTGTAGAGATTACTTGTTGTGATGGGATTCTCAAAGACCAATAATGCTGTCAAAACGGGCATCACAGGTTTGGGCACAGACTTCAATAGGTGTCCTTGATGTTTGCTGCACATTTGTGACGATGGAATTTGTATCCGTTGAAGCTGCTCTGCAGTGAATGTTCGCAACGAATAGGCCCACTGATTTCGGAGCGCCTCTTGAATGTATTCAATCCTACCTTTATAAAGTGCATGGAGTCGTGATGAGATGATGTTGAGTCCTTCTCGAGACAAACCAAATGGCTGTAGCAGCTGTTGAATTTGGCTTGTAGAGAGAGACCGTAAGGCAAAGGCCTTCTTTGGTATGGTTAGATGTTGGCCAAAAGCCGTCCATTTGTCGACAGTATTGATGAGAATGGTCAATGGTTCATCATTTAATATACGCTGCTGTATTTCAGAGAAGAATGAAGAGGGTAGTTTGTCCATATGACCAGAGATAACGAGCATCTTGTTCTGTTTGGACACTGGAGGGATGGTATACCCCAGATGGATTGCCCACCCAATCTTCTGATGGTGTTCAACAATGTGTTTAAAGCAAGTTTTGGTTCCCATACCTTGGTGACCATAGAGTAAAATTAAGCTATTTTGATGGGCTTTTATCCACGATTTGACCCCTTGAATCACCTTTTCAGATCCGAGTAAATGAAGAGAGGATTGATTGTGGAGAGCAGCATAGACTGCTTTTGCATGTTGCAGTCGTTGATTTGGGTTCTTTTGCATCAAGCGTTTGCACAGTGTTGTCAGATGATCGGGAGCCTCTGGTCGAAGCAATTCCGCTGAAGGGGGCGCTTGGTTTAAGTGTTTTGCTAAATATTCAGCCATTGTCTTCGCAGCAAAAGGCTTGACTCCCGTTAAACTCATGTACAGTACGGCTCCCAAGGCGTACAAATCTGTACGTTGATCGACGGGCTCTCCCAGAATTTGTTCTGGGGCCATAAACGCGACAGTTCCGATGAGACTGCCCAACATTGTTAAATCGGTTTTGAAACTGTGAGGAGCTTTGACCCCTCCAAAATCTGTAAGTTTGACTTGGTTTTGTTCCGTCAATAAAATATTGGATGGCTTCAAGTCTCGATGAATCATCCCTTTATTGTGTAGATGTTCCAAAGCCAGACACAATTGACCAAAGGTGTGTGTAATTTCAACAAAGGTATTTCCTTGGGAAGTATCTTTATTCCACAGATCGATTTTATTGGACAAATCTCCACCGGTGACCAGTTCCATGCTCATCCATGGATAGGAACCGTGCATACCGCTTTTGTAAACTTCAATGATGTTGGGATGCTGAAGGGCCTTCATCGCTTGAAATTCTCGATGAAATCTTTTGACGTCCAATTCTGTTAATTTTCCAGGATGCAATACTTTAACAGCTACGACGCCATGGGTGGGGCAGCTGGCTTTAAACACCGTTGCATTCCCACCCAAACCAATCGATTCGAGGAGTTCGTAGGATGCAATGTGATCTCCAGGAGTTGGAGGAGTAGAGGGAGAGGGGGGAGGCATCAATAAGGGACCATGTTGCGGGCCAAAAAGGACTCGGCGTCCATTTTTGAAAGGGATGAAGCCAGAGATCTAACCAGAGAGTCCGCAATCGATTGGTGTCGCAATCGTTGCTTGTCGTCTGTTACCAGTGTGCTGAGTAGGTGTCTAGATCGCATAGCATAATAGCGATAACCACTCTTGTTTGCCATTGCCAAGGCTTCATTGGCAAAAGATACCGCTTGTTCTGTATTCCCAACTGCTGACCAGCCACGCGCTATGTTGAGCATACACCGAACCTCTTGGAACCTTCGATTGGGTTTAATACTTCGATGCGCCATCTTCAGCAATGCGATGGCTCCATTTGTATCGTTGTGTAGATGCATATGCATTCTGGCTTTCCATGAGAGTACAATGGGTCCGTAGCCTTCAGAGTCATATTGAGGCAACAACTCAATGGCTTCTTCCAGTCGCGGACCGACATCTTCCCAATCGCCAGCCGAGAAGTGACATCGCAACCAGGCGACAAGGGCAGCGAGGTATTCTTGCTGATTGTGCTGTTCTTTGTTGAATTCCAATGCAGACTGGGCTTGTTCTTTTGCCTCTGAATAGCGTCCGAGATCGATGTGTAAAATGGCGGAATGTCGAAGGGCAATGCTGACCCCAAAATGGAATTGAAAGTCCAAAGATTCTTTAATTGTCGAATTCAAGAGTTGCACGGCTTTTGCGAAGTAGCCTATGCAATGAAAGAGCTCTGCGAGGTTCGTTCGAGCGATAACCAAGTCTTCAATGCGATGATTTTTGGTGCTGTGAGCAATCGCCGCTTCAAATGATTTTCGTGCTTGTGCACTATCGCCAAGACTCATCGCCAAGACACCAAGTCCATTGTTGACCTTGGCAATTCCAAAAGAGTCATGCAGCTGCTCGCTGAGACGCAATGATTGCTCAAAGAGTGTTCGAGCCTGTTCGGGCTGTCCAGCCTCCCAAAGTAGGGCACCACTTTCATAGAGTGGAAGAATAGAGAGCCCTGGTTGTCCAGCCTCGTCGGCATATCGGAGAGCCCGTTTGATTTGAAGGTCGGCTTCTTGCAGGTCGTACAGATCTCGTGCTTGTCTAGCCTTTTCGGTAGCAACGCGCGCGATCAGTGGGGTGTTGTGCTGTTCGCAGGCGATTTGATCAGCCAGATGGGCCTTTTCGATGGCGTTGGTCGTATCGTTTAGTTGATGAGACAAGTAAGAATGGCTTAAATAGATGTTGGCCAATTTCTCGTTGGCTTCGTATAGTGCGAGGTGAGCCCGCGCCTTCTTTTCGACAGAGATCGCTCGATCCAAATATTCTCTCGATTTTTCAAACAAAGACCGTTGACGAAGTTTGTTGGCGGATTGCCACAAATAAGCATAGGCTTTACCATATGATTGTCCGTGCTCAAAGTGATAAGAGAGCGTCTCAACAACACGTGGAATGTTGTGGATGTGATATCGTTCGAGCGAAACTCCAAGACAACGATGATACTGCTTACGACGATATTCTTTTAGGTTCGGCAAGAATATTTCGCGGTACCAAAGATGAGCGATTTCAACAATTTGTTCTCCATCTTGCTCTCTGAGAACAATCATATCCAAATGGACGAGCCGCTCCAATGTTTGCTGCAATAATTGCGGGTGGAGGTCCTTCATGCCTTTCACAAATTCATGAATGATGTCGAGAAGCAGTCGAAATGGCAAGCCTTGTTCAGAAACGGTGAGCAATTCAATAATTGCCCGTTCGAAAGTAGGTAAATTTTGAATGCGTGTCAAGATGACATCTTGAATGAAGCTGGGCAGTGGCAAAGGAATGGTGGATATTTGATCCGCTTCGATCCGCATAGCACGGCGTATTTCGGAGGGTAAGATCTTTAATTTCTGCAGCGTTTTGATCATTTCATCCAAGATATAGGGTGCCCCTTCGCTCTCCGTGTGTAGGCGATTTGCCATGATGTCAATATTGGGTTCGTTTAGGGCGGAGCACAGGAGCCATTCTTCTACTGCTGCCGATTTCAGTGGAACTACAGGGATTCTTTTGGGTTCGATGATATCCACTCTTTTAGAAAGAATGTCGTCTATGTAGGGTCGTTCAGAATCTGTATTGACTGTTATAATGAACAGAATTGGAAGTTGATCATCTAGACTAGACAGCAATAGAAACTCGAATAGTCGTAAGGACCCTTCATCAGCGAGTTCCAAATTATCGATGAGCAGACACCGTTGACGTTGTCCCTCTAGATGCGTGCGCAAAAGTGAATAGATTTCCCAGCTGTCATCTCGATTGATGTTTTCACGAACCAACACGCTGGTGCGATCGGAGTTGGAGAATTCGTTAAACAGCCCTTGAAATGTATCGTACATCGGCTGTTGAGGAGAGTGACTGTTGCAGAAGTTGTAGGGGATACTAAAATCTTTCAGTAATTTTTCAACACCTGATAACAATCGTGTTCTTCCCATTCCATGACGACCTTCTAGAAGGACGACCCCTCCTTGTCCTCTAGCTAGCGTCGCCACACACTCTTGCAGTTGATGCATTTCTTGCGCTCGTCCGAACAGTCTCCGACGTCGAATAATCTGAGTGGACAACGAGATGTATTGCAGTAAATGATTGGCAGAAGCGAATCGATCATCGGGGGATTTTTGAAGCAATCTCAGACAGGCTGTTTCCAAGTCATTGGGGATCATTGCCACGTGAGTGCTTGGTGGGGTGGGCTCTGTTGTAAGGTGCTTTTGGACGTACCCTGCGAGGGTTCTAGCACTAAATGGCCGTTTCCCAGTGAGCATTAAATAGAGAGAGGCACCCAATGAGTATAGATCGGTTCTTGAGTCCAGCGCTTGATTTTTGATTTGTTCCGGTGCCATGTAGGCTACGGTTCCAATGACTTCACCAGCGACGGTTTGTTCATTCCCAGGGATTTTTACGACCCCAAAGTCCATGAGTTTGACCGATCCATCTTCGAGAAGCATGATGTTGGCAGGCGTTACATCACGGTGAATCCATCCATGTTGATGAATATGGTCCAGTGCTGCAGTGACTTGTAAAAGAACGCTTCTGGCTCGAGCAAACCGTTCTGTAGATGACAAGCGCATCCAACTGGCAATCGAATCTTTTAGTGTGGTTCCATTCAGTAGCTCCATCGAAAAGTAGGGGCGGTTTTGAAAGGTACCACACTCAAATACGGTCAGGACGTTGGGATGTTTGAGTCTTGATAGCGCTTTGAATTCTTGTAAGAAGCGTTCAGACATTCTGTACGCTTCGTCACTGGGGGACAGAATTTTGAGTGCACATCGCTGATTGGTGACAGTGTGTTCTGCCTCAAATATTCTCGCCATACCACCTCGACCGATCTCTTTGATGATTCGGTATGCGTCAAGAATGGTGTTGTTTTCCGGAAAGTCTGTCATTGGATCCAAATTAATAGCGATACAGTTTAAAATGTACTCGATCGAATACAATATGTGTATCTTTACAGGGTAATTTTTCCGGTAAATGAAAAGGAAGAAGATGGAACTGGTGAATACTGGTTCTGCGGAGTCAAATGGGATCTGGAATTTATGAAAAATAATGCATTAGGTAGTCTAGTTCAAATACTGGGTTAATCGTCAATTCTGGAGGCTTATATATTCTAAAACAGGATCTTCGCATTCTGCTATGACTTTGCAAGTACTCGGGATCTGTATACAGAATGACAGAGCGCAATATTGATATAGAGATCAAAGGAGACATGGTATGCAGGTGGAAGCATTTGGTCATTCGGTAGTTGGATCCGAAAGAGACAGGAACAACGATTTCTTTTTGGTGGATCCAGAGAATGCGCTGTTCGTCGTAGCAGACGGTAATAGCAATCACACGGCTGGGAATGTGGCTAGTCAAAAGGCTGTAGAAACCATTCAACGTGTTGTATTGGAAGCCCTTGATCCAGATGAAACTCGATTGAGTAGAGACATCATGGATGAAGAGGAGTCGTTGAGAGAGCGACTGCGTTATGCCATGGGACAAGCCTGCACAAAGATTAGGAATCATTCAGAGATGGTACCAGAGTGCAAAGGTATGGAGACTACATTGACGATGGTGTTGGTGGAGGAGTCCATCGCCCATTTTTCTCACATTGGTGACAGTCGTTTGTATTTGTATCGGGATGCAAAGTTGCGACGATTGACCAGAGATCACACTGTGGTGCAAAAGGAAATAGATGCAGGTCGTCTGACTCCAGAGTTGGCGAAGCTAGCCCCATCGAGGGATTTACTAACTCAATCGATAGGAGCGCAAGGGGCTATTGAGCCCGTGACCAGTACTCGTCCAATCGAGACTGGCGATGTGCTTTTACTTTGTACAGATGGTTTGACCGACAGTGTTGATGACAATCAAATGGCAAGAGTTCTAGCCGACAATCCTGTTGAAGAGATCCCATTTGTACTTGCTGATGCGGCAGTTTCTGCTGGGAGTATCGATAATATTACAGTCATAGCCATGCAGGTTGTAGATTGAGTTTCCGGAAGTATAAACGCTTTATTCTTCAAATAGAGAAGGGATATCTTCAAGTAAAGTTGTCAGAGTCTTTCCTGAAACTCGAACGTATCCACGTGTGAAGGTATTTCTGGCCCACCAAGAGTCGTCTTCTTTGAGCATCGCGTAGGTGGTCGTGCTTTCAGTACCGTCACTCCAAGTCAATGCAATGGAAAATTGAGGTTCTAGAAGCGTTAAGTCTTCGGTTGGATTCGCTGAACGAGAGACGGATGTTCGGAGTGCTTTTGAAAGCCACGTTTCCACCTGTGTCGCATCTAACTCGGGCTTCTCTGTGTAGATCCACTTGGCACTTTTGGCATCTTGTGCATGTTGATGTGTAAGCGCCAACGTTTTCTCCTGCCAGATTAGTTTAGCGGAGGTCGATTCTTTTGGACGCTTTGGAAATACCGCTCTGTTGGGTAGTGTTGTCCGAGCTTGTCTGAGGTTCCGAAGCTTAGAATCATCGATCAAAAATATCTCTTGGCTCGCATCGTCTCTCACATATAAGTCTTTGGTTCCGTAAGCCTCATCTCCAATGCTAAAAAGTCGTGTTGTACCATTGCTTTTTACAGTTAGAGTGGCCGAAGGTTCTTGTAAACCGAGAGCAGTACCATCTATAGTGCTGTCCAATTTACGAATGGCAACCAGCGGAGATAGGGCATCCAATAACTTTGTGCCATTGTCACCGGCTATGAAATATTTTCGACTGGGTTCTTCGGGGTTTTTATTGTCGACATACTCGACCCATAAATACTTCCCAAGTTCATCACTGCGCTGCTCAACATGTACCTCTTGTTTTTCGGATACCCAATCGATGTGTTCAATGTAAGAGGGTTGGTTGGCCATAACCAAGATTTCATTTTTACCGACTTTGTCTGGTTCCGCAGTGAACTGTATCCATGCGGCTCCTAACGATAGGACCAAAAAGGAAGAGGGGAAGATCAAGGATTTCATTGTGTACCTCCACGAGTGCGATTAGAGATGCGAAGTCGACCGATGCCAAAGACGAAAAATGGAAAGAGGATGCCCGTTCCAAAGAAGATCCAACTTTGCCCCTCTTTGCTGTGCTGAATTTTGACGTCGAGTTCATTGTTGACAGTACCGGCACTGTCCTTTTGATCTGTGAGCCAAAAGAGGGTGTCCGAAAGCAAGATGGCATGAGGCTGAATGGTTTGTTGCCCGATATTGAGTCCCTTACCCAAATAATTGTCGGTGAGCCAAGAGGCGTCTGAAAAGACGACGGCTTTTGACTCTACATCGTTTTGATTCTGTTCAACGGCTACACCCAGTGACCATAGAGCTGTTGCCTCACTATCATCCTGTTGTAGGTTGCCATTGCTGTCTTTCCAAGTCTCTTCCAAAGATTTAATGATTGTGGTGACTTTGGTATCTCCATCAATCTTGTTGATTGATCCGGCATCTTCGAAGACCAGTGCCATCACTTTGTTGTAGCGAGAGAGGGTGGTGACGGATGCATGTGTAGAGAACTTGTTGGTAATAAGATTTCGTTTGTGGATGGGCAGTGCTCGATTGGGAGCTAGATAGCGACTTCCGTGTGCCAGAGAGGTTGGGTCGAATTTGACTTGTAATTCATTGAGAAGTGGCGATAAATTCGCTCCATCAGGCTCCAGCGCTATGAACAGCGAATTCCCAGCATTCCAAAATTGAAGCAGGGTATTCACTTCAGCTTCAGAGAATTCCATTTGTGGTGCCAAGATGACCACTCCAGCGGCATCCTCAGGGATCTCATTGGCAAGTCCGTTGGCGATGGAGAGTTCTTTTATCGTGAAATTAGAAGCACTCAGTCCGCGTTTCAATAGAGATATTTTCCGGCTACTGTCTTCATCTTCTTGAACTTTCCAATACAGTTCCCCGTGTCCTGTAGTCAAGTACAAGACGCTAGGTTCTTTGGTGAGTGTTAGCAAGGCCTCTCGAAATTCTTCATCCAATTTTTTCAGCTTTCGTTTGGCTGCAGACAACGTTTTTCCAATGTTGATCCGTTCGATTGAACGATTGTCTCCTTCACCAGTGGAGAGAATGATCATACCGTTGTTTTGGACACTCAACTCTTTTGCCAGTGCAGGTTCAACATCTTTATCGACATATCGAATGTCAAGTTTGTCAGCAGGGACTGCATCAAAATAGGTTCGGATTTCATCGGTGACGTCCATTCCCATTTGAAAGAACAGGTACACCGTAACCGGCTCGGATAGGTTCTCAATTAGACTGATGGATGACTCACCAGGGGTCGCTGTTTTAAAATAGCCTAGGTCCCACCGAACATTCCGTTCGTGCGCCAAATAGTTGATTGGAAATAGAGAGACGAGCAGCAAGGTGGTTCCTGTCCACAGAAGTGCTTGCTTTTGCAATTTGAAATTGGAGACATGCTTCGATCCCAGTGCAAAGAGCTGGTGCAGTGCCAGCGTGGGAAGTATACTCGCGGCAAAGAATATGGCCCCTATAGACTGAAAGAACACGTTCCATTTGAGTAGAGAGTCTTCTTCAATACTCATAAGTTGTTGTCCTTTGAGGTCGCCGAGCCACCACAAGGCATATCCGATGATGGACAAGACAATATAGAGCGCTGGGAGTATGGACTGATGTCGCCGATGCGCTAGAAATGCAGCAGTGCCAAGAGATCCAATTCCTACGAGGCATACTAGAAGATAAATGGCATGTTCCAATCCCAGGATTCGATCGGAAATTAGAAGAGCAATCAATCCAATAAAGTAGAGTGTACGATATCCAAACATGTATTCTCCTTAGTACTGTCGTCGTGACTGAATGACACGCACAGAAAGCAGCAAAAATGCACAGGTGATCGAGAGGTAAAAAACAACTGCTTCGGAGTTGATCTTACCGCTCATGAAGGGTTGGAAGTGTTTGTCGAAGAAGGCTAGGTACGAAAAAACCGTGTCAAACGGGGGCGATGTGATTTTTCCCAATAGCCAGCCCAACAGCATCAAAACCAATATGGCTGCCGATGTGATGGCGGCTGACAGCTGGTTTCTAGAAACCGTAGAGCCAAAAGTACCAATGGCAATCGTTGACGCACCCAAACAGGTCAGTCCCACATAGCCAGCTGCGATTTGTCCCCAAGAAACCTTACCATTGATTTGAATTAGTAGAGGCATGTACAGTGTACAGATCGTAATCATCAGCAGGAATGATAAAGAGCCCAGAAACTTACCAATCACAATATGACTCTCTTGAATGGGAGCGGTGAGCAGTAAAGCATCCGTGCCTTGTTGTCGCTCCTCAGCCAACAATCGCATGGTTAGTAGAACCCCAGCGATCATTGTCGTTCCCGATGAGAAGTAGAAAAAGTCTTCTAAAACATCCGCAGAGTATCGGGGCGCTGAACCCAGAGCAAACGCATTGAATAACAACCCGTCCAACAATAAAATGATGGCAAAGATAGAGATCCCCCAAGAGGTATTGAGAAAAGAGGAGAGTTCCTTTTTGGCGATGAGAAAGATGGTGCTCATTGTGCACCTCCAGTGAGAGACAAGAAGATTTGCTCCAGTTCTGATTGGGTTGGTGTCACCTGATGAATCTGAAACCCACCGTGTACCATCTCTGAAATGAGTGCGGGTGTTGAACAGTCGATGATGCAGTGAACGGTGATGTGTTCCTCTTCGGTCATCGTAAATGCTTGAAGCAGTGGAAGGTTTTGGAGCAGTTCTTCTATATTGTCTCTATTTGAGACCACCACATCAATGGTTTGCTGAGTGGTATCCATTCGCCGAGACAAACTTTCTTGATCGCCCTCCGCGACAATGGTTCCTTCGTGTAAGATCAGTAGCCTATCACAGGTCTCTGCAACTTCTGTTAGATTGTGTGAACTGAGTAGAACAGTAGACTCGACACTCAGACCACGAATGACCTTTCGAAGTTCAACCATCTGTTGAGGATCTAGCCCGCCAGTGGGTTCATCTAAGATGACCAAAGAGGGCTTGTGAATGATGGCTTGCGCGATGCCAACTCTTTTTCGATACCCCAAAGATAGTTCAGCAATAATTTGGTCTGCTCTATCTGTTAATTGGCAAAGTTCTAAGACTGTCTCGATGCGCGAGTCAATTTTGGAGGAGGGGAACTGTCTGAGCTGTCCCAAATATCTCAAGAATTCTCGTACAGTCATTTCCTTATATAAGGGAGGTTCTTCTGGCAGAAATCCAATGTTGGCCCGAAAATCATCCGGATTTTCAATCCAGTTGCTACCGTTGATGAATATCTGCCCGTCTGATGGACTGAGTAGACCTGCCAATATTTTGAGTGTCGTAGACTTCCCGGCACCATTTAGACCGAGAAACCCAATGATCTCATGCTGTTGGATGGAAAAGGAGATGTCGGATATGGCGGCGAACTCACCATAGTACCGACTGAGATTTTGAACTTCAATCATAGTACGTCCTATTTTTCGTATGGGATTTTAACAGGTCAGGATGGTCGCGTAAATACTGAGTGTAAGGACAATTTGTCTATGGGGTTTGAACGAGGGTATCGTAATGGTTGATTAAGGCGTGAATACTCTCTGTACATCGATTGATATCTAGACTGGGGTCACGAGGGTTGTAGAGTCTAAAAGGGTCTTTCCAATCAGCGCGTCTCCACCATTGAATTCCAGAACGTGTGCTTTCAATTAGAAATGCACGAGAGTCATATTTTCCATAGAAGTGGTCTAGCTCTGTTCCTTGAGCCCTAAATAAAAACATCCAGTGAGACAATTGCTTGATTCTATACGGATGTTTACCGGACTGAGCTTGTTTCATGATTTCAGCCATTTGGTGCATTTCCTTCCAATCGTCGGCTCGATAATATCGTCCAGCCCATGGATAATAGATGTACCCACCAAAAGAATGAATGCTGACCGATGCATCGAATCGATATTGCGCGAAGAGTCTGTCAACAGCCTTAGACTCTGGTTGAGAGAGCGGAGCACTCGACGTTGTGTATCGTTCTGGAACGATGTGTCTCCAAATAGCGGTGGCGTCTCGATGAATCTCGAAGTCTCTATTTAAGTCTTCACCGCCAGAATTGACTCTTCGATATCGATGGTCTTCTGCTGACAAATCGCGTTCAACAACCAATCTTCTGTCGATGTTTAAGACGGGAATGACAACAACACTTGTATGCTTTGGAGGATGATTCGCCAATTGTAGAATCAAATCAGTAGCGCTTTCTACACTGACCCATTCTAGGGGGTGAATTCCACCCAACACAAATACCGAATTGTGTTCGGTATTGCTTGGTCGAATCTTAAAACCCCATATTGTTCTATTTTCAACAGTTTTACCAACTCTGAATGGTTCAACAATATGTCCTGTTTGTTGAATGGTCAAGGCGATTTCTTTGTGAATCTCCGACAGGTATCGATAATTTGCTTCAGGATGTTCTACTGTTTGCAGCTGTTTTGTCCAGCGAATATAGGACTCTCGAATATCTGTTTGAGCCCAGACAAATGAAAGAGCAAGAAAAATAACTGTTAGCATGGTATTGAAGATTCCTTGTGTGGGTATGTTGCTGCTGACAAAATCTGTCCGAACGCGGTCCTATTTATGGTGGTGATCAGGTTGTTGTGCTATGGTAATCAAGCAATTTATGGGATGAATGTATGTCATGGACGTTGTCTTTTCAAGATGGAACATTGTTGATTGAGGGCGCTAGAATCAGTGATTTGCCCGCCGGATTTAGATGGGATGAAAGGCTCAATAGGCTTAGAGGGCCTGCGCATTTATACGGAGAGGTGATCTATCGAGCGATTGACTCTAAGATAGAATACATCGACAATGCCTGTGGGTGGAAGGCATTAGAGGCGCCAGAAGGTACCCAACGGCAACCGAGACAATATCAATATGAAGCGGTTCAAGCCTGGATAGCCAACAAGAGACGTGGGATAGTGTGCTTGCCGACAGGTTCCGGAAAAACATTTGTAGCTGAAATGTGCATTAAAAGAACCAAGCGTCCCACATTGGTTGTTGCACCGACATTGGATTTGGTTGGTCAGTGGTATGATCGGTTGAAGACCGTATTTCAACAAGACGTTGGCATCTTGGGCGGAGGTCACCATGAGATACTGCCACTCACAGTGACCACTTATGATTCAGCGCATTTATACTTGGCACAGTATGGTGCTCGTTTTTGTTGTCTGATTTTTGATGAGGTGCATCATTTGCCCGCACCGGCCTATTTGGAGGCTACCAAAGGATCCCTTGCTCCATTTAGGTTGGGGTTAACGGCGACCTTAGAGCGGGAAGATGGGCGTGAGTCACTGCTTGAACCATTGGTCGGACCGATTGTGTATCGCAAAGAGATCACAGAATTGTCGGGTAGTTTTCTGGCGGATTATGAAACGGAAACGATCATGGTACCGTTGACAGAAGCAGAGCGTCATCAATATGATGCTCATCGGAAGGCTTACAGCGAGTTCATCGAGAAGAAAAAGATATCGATGCACGGTGGTGGTTGGACCAATTTCATCAAAGTCGCAGCACGATCAAAAGAAGGTAGAGCGGCCTTCTTAGGCCATAGACAGGCGAAGATGATAGCGCAGGGAGCGACGGGTAAAATAGAAATGGTGGATCGATTGTTACAACGACATCGGGGACAGAGAATGATCATTTTTACGAATGACAATTTGACGGCCTATCAGATCTCTTCTTTATTTTTGATTCCGTGTATCACTCATCAAACCAAGATCAAAGAACGTCGTCATCTAATAGGCAAATTTACAGATGGTTCACTTCCTGTTCTGGTCACTTCAAGGGTGCTTAATGAAGGTGTGGATTTACCATCTGCAGAGGTCGCCATCGTAATGTCGGGAACAGGTACAGTTCGAGAGCATGTTCAGCGATTGGGCAGAATATTACGTCCGTCGGAGGGAAAGCAGGCGATCTTGTATGAACTGGTAGCCCAGGATACGGCTGAAGAATATACCAGTCGAAGACGTCGGAGACATGATGCTTACAAATGATTTGCTGGAAGTAAAAGTATCGGGACGCGTATTGGAGCCAAAATTATTGTCTCTTCGCAGCGCACTACAGCTCGATCGTGCTGAGATATTGCTTCAGATGTTTACAGCTCATCAAGGGAAGCCTTTGGGAGAATTAAATGCTGATATTCAAGGGATCACTGCATTAGAGGTCAATCACAAGATTTGGAAAGGATTGGCGAAGGTGCTGATTGATAACAGTACTTTTGAACCGCCCATATTGGAACATCATCCAGATTTGTCACCCAGTGAACTTCGGGAACGGGTCTTTGTTCGATCTGCTGAATTGGGCTTGGCCACCCAAAACCCGAGTTTTGGTCGTCAAAGTAAAGAGATGATTTTAGAGTCTATAGCCAGTGAGTTGAACGAGTCTGTAGACAATGTGCTGTCTTTTCTATATGCAGATCACAAAGACATGCATCGTTTGACCAAACTTCCACAAGCCAAAACAGCAGTGGACGTATTGCATCGATACAACTTGGTTCTATGTCAGTCTCTTTTATTGTATGCCAAAAGTATTAGAGTTGTTTTACACAAACCCACGAGCAAGTGGCTTGACATGCTCTTTCGCCGAGTAAAGTTCTATCGCTTGCTATTTCGAGTTTGGAAATATGAGGACCGAGTAGAGTTGCTGATTGATGGTCCACAAAGTTTATTGTCTCAATCCAGTCGATACGGGATGCAATTTGCGATGTTTTTGCCTTTGCTACCTTTATTCAACGGTCAGTGGCAGTTAGATGCAACATTATTGTGGGGGAAGAAGCGAAAAAGTGAGAAAAGCATGCGATTGACTCATGCGACCGGTCTTCAGAGTCACTATCAGCTGAAAGGCCTTTGGAAGTCGAATACCGAAGAGATGTTTGAGCAGCGCTTTGCTGAAAAAGATTGGGGATGGACATTGAGTGATGGGGAGGTGCTGTATCTGGGTGAGCAGCAAGTGATGGTTCCCAATTACAAGTTGACATCTCAAGAAGATTCATCTCGAGAAGCTTACCTGAATGTGATTGGATTTTGGAGAAAGAAACAGGTCTTGGCAATGATGGACGCAGCTCCAAACAATGTGATTTTTGCTGTGTCTAAAAGATATGCCGGTGCGACAGAATCCTTGCCTAAACGTGTTCAGAATCGAGTTATACTGTTTGCTGAAGTGATTCCCATTAAAAGTGTGTTGGAATTGCTTATGAAAATAAAGTATTGAAAAACAGTAGGTTAAATATGTATGCGATCATAGCTAGTGCAATTTTTATGGCATGTCAATCAGAACAACCAATCGAACAACCAACAGTTGCGCCCAAACCAGAAGTGGTAGAAGAGGTGTTTGAAGAACCAGAAAAACTCAATCATCAACCCCATGTAGTGTCCCTCAATTTCACCCAAGACTCATACATGTACTCCGATACGATTGAAGTAGAGTACGAAACCTTTGATCCGGATGGAGATTCGACTCGGGAAGAAGTATTTTGGGCGATAAATGGGAAAGACTTGATATCTGAAAAAGGTCGATCATTACGACGTAAAAATATAAAGAAAGGTGATGAGATAGTCGTGACGTTGGTGGTTAAAGATGGAGTGCTGGAAAATCAGCAATCAGTAAAAACCGTTGTGGACAATGCCCCTCCACAATGGTTGAAAGACCCTAGAAACCTAACAAAAGTTGATGGATATACCGTGGAGGCTTTTGATCCGGATGGTGATCCTGTCA
>CALDQI010000245.1:0-1332 GCA_937911635.1 uncultured Pseudomonadota bacterium
TTTTGTTGAATGTTGACCAGACCTGGAAGAGGACGTTCTTCCAGATATGCGAGAGAAGCACCACCACCGGTGGAGATGTGACTAATATGCTCAGTGAGTTCCATTTGACCTACGGCAGCAGCGGAGTCTCCCCCACCAACGATTGTGTACCCACCGTTCTGAGTGCATGCATTCAATGCCTTTCCGATGGTTCGAGTGCCGTCCGCAGTGTTTTCCCATTCAAATACACCCATCGGGCCGTTCCAAAATACACATCCTGCAGACTCTACCAGAGAAGAGTACAGTTCACGTGTCTTCGGTCCAATATCGAGCCCCATCAATCCTTCAGGGATTTCGGCAGAGTCTACGATCACTGGTTCTTCCTCCTCATCGAACTCCTTTTTGCAGAGGTGATCGATTGGTAGATGAACGTTTACCTTCATTTTTGCACAAAAGGTCAGAAGTTCTCTGGCGACTGAGAGTTTGTCCTTTTCAACTTTTGAGGAACCAACACCAATCTTATTGGCTTTCATAAAGGTGTATCCCATTGCGCCACCAATTAAGATATTTCTAGAATGGCGAGCAAGGTTTTCGACCAATACAATTTTATCCGATACTTTGGAACCACCTAGGATCGATACCGTAGTGGATTTACTGTTTCGATTCAACAACAGATCCAAAGCCGCAGTTTCCTTTTCAATTAGGAGTCCAGCAAAAGCCTTATTGCTGTGATCGTCCTTTTGTGCAAACAACTTTGCCAGTGCGTGTACCGAAGCGTGTGCTCTATGAACCAATCCAAAGGCATCGTTGACATAGAAGTCCCCAATCATGGAGAGTTTTTGCGCAAACCGTTGGTCATCCGATTCTTCACCAGCCTCAAAACGCAGATTTTCAAGCAAGACAACATCACCTGCTCTCAGGTTTCGAGTTAATGTCTCCGGCTCATCCATGACATCGCAAAAATAAATGGTTTGTTCCAATAACTCTTGCAGTCTATCAGCGACTGGCAGAAGAGATAGCCGAGAGTTTTTGGTTCCCTTTGGTCGGCCCAAGTGCGACATCAATACGACGACAGCTCCTCGGTCCCTTAGCCACTTGATGGTTGGAAGAGCCGCTGTAATACGGTTGTCGTCTGTAATTTGAAGGGACTTGCTCAGTGGGACATTAAAGTCTACGCGAAGAAGCACTGTCTTTCCTCTAAGCCATTGAACCGATTGGGGTTGCTCCGTTTCTTCATCTTCAATTGGAAGGGGTTTGTAGTGCTTCTCGAATGAAGCCAGCGTATTCAGTGTCATGAATAATCCTGTGTATGGTTCAAATGGGACCGAAGACTTAGACGCTCATCAGTTTCTT
>CALDQI010000246.1:0-4185 GCA_937911635.1 uncultured Pseudomonadota bacterium
CCCTCATCGTTTATTTCACCCTGGCTTGTCAGCAAACTCCAACTGCAATGTCTTCAGAATGGAATGATCAGCAGAGGTACCTCGAGGCAAGTACATTACCAACCACTCAGGCTTTGCAACGGTGTCAAGAGATTACCGACGAGCAACTTCTCGGGGAATGCGTGTGGTTTGTGACCAAAGCAAACACCGAAAGAAACAATCGCTTGCCACAACCCGAACGCATCCGTCAAGCATTCGAACACTGCGCGCAGTCCCCTACGGAGGGGTGGAAGACGGTGTGCCGATTTGATGCGATAGATGTCACAGGAGTGACTGGAGAGATTGCAGATGCGGCATGTGCACAAACGGGTGAGTTTCAGGAACGCTGTATGATTCATGCGCTGTTAAGGGAAGAAGATCAACTGGCCGCCCGATTCCCAAAAGGTAAAGAGTTAGAGATGATGAATTCGATTGAGCAGCGGATGAACAATATCGGGCTCACTGAACTCAGTGAGGAACCCATCCACAAAACACTAACCGCTCGTGTGGTGGCCAGACGCTTTGAAACCGCATGGCGAAACAATCGACAGTATCCATTTTCACTTAGGGAATGTGGTCAGTTGCCCGAAGAAATTTGTATTGATGCGTACAGGATCTCGATCAAGCAAATCGGCAAAGGACGACTGCCAACACCCTGTACGTTGCCCATGAGTACAGAAACTGCTGCAGTTGCTGGGTTGCCGATTTGGCACGCTGAACTCCAAGAGCCTGTACAAAGTGCTTGGAAAAGTCTATGTCACGCGACGTACGGACCTCAGAAAGCTCCCGACTATGCTTCTTCACAGAGAGCCAAGAAACAATCTCCATTCAAGCAGCCTCCCGCACAACAGAAGCCCCAACCCAGACGTACCCAACCGAAAAAATAAGCTGAAACGGTAGGGAGAGCCAACTGCCATTGTAGATGGTGTAGAGTAGCCCAAAAGAAGAGTACATCCCCAGAAATAAGGTTGCATAGGCGATCTGTACTCGCCGGGTGGAAGGAGTGTTCGCATAGCGTATTCGACTGTGCTCGCCAGATTTCGGAGTCCTTTCAAAGGTGGCGTCGGGACTGGTCAATCCTTCTAGGATAGCGACGCTTTGGAACGGTGCCATACCCACTCCGAGTATTAAAGCCCCGATGACATTTTGCCAGTGAAGGAGTGATAACGGGTCCCATTTCTGAATGAAACTCTGTGAACGTTGGTGAAAAATGATGAGGGCAAGAAATGAACTAACAAAGACCCCAAAGTCTAGTACACTCCACCAGGAATTGAGGTTCCATCGCAAAAAATGGGTGTAAGGGAGTACCAAGGACAGAGTCAATGTCAGCCAATACCCCAAGTTGGCCGTTAAATGGACTGTCCCTTCCGTCTTGATTCGGAATGATTCGTCACTGCTCCACAGCATCGGAAGGATCTTGACAGCCGTTTGTGTAGTGCCTTTTGCCCATCGAAATTGTTGTACCACCAACCCTGTCATCGTGCTTGGAATCTCGGCATGTGCTGACGTCAACGGGGTGTATTTGAATCGCCATCCTTTAAGTTGGGCTCGATATGACAGGTCCAAATCTTCTGTAATGGTGTCCCATTGCCACCCACCCGCATCTACGATGCATTCACGTCTCCATATTCCCGCAGTACCATTGAAATTAAAGAAACAATCTTGTAGGTGTCGTCCACTGTGTTCAATTACAAAATGACCATCCAATACGATGGCCAATGCCTGTGTCAGTCGATTGAAGTTTCTGTTGCTATGCGACCATCGTCCTTGAACCATTCCAATGTCTGGGTCATTGTGGAAGTGTGCGGTGAGTTCCTCTAAGAAGTGGATGGGGGGCTGAAAGTCAGCATCAAAGATGGCTATCAATGGTTCTTGACTTCCAGACATACCGGAATTTAGAGCACCTGCTTTGTACCCAACTCGACTGGATCGTTGACTGTGCAGAAACGAGTGTGGGCCGTCATATTGAGCGATGAACTTTACAATCAACTCGCTGGTGTCATCTGTCGAATCATCGAGTACTTGTATTGTCAGCTGTCCTGTGTTCCATCGCAGTTTCGATACTGCCAACATGCACGATTCAATCACGTTGGCTTCGTTGTATACAGGAATTTGTACCAAGATGTCAGAGATTATTCGATGCTTTGGCTTGGAGAACTGTCCTTTTTTTGTTTCAAACTGCCACAACAAATGCGTTCGGTGTGTTCCCAACAGAAATAGACCGAATAGGGCCAGTCCATGTAAAAAGGATATCAATAACAGCATGGCAACACCGTATCTTCAGATTTGTCTTTTGCCAATCGATTGGAATAAAGGTACAATGCAATTAGCATCAATCATTGGGAGATAAACATGTGGATTACTTGGCTCATGTTGGCATGTACAGCGGTAGACGACACCTTATACGAAGGTCCAACCGGTGAAGGGAATGATATCTTTTGCAGCTCTTTTGACGATGCTGAATCGATTGAAATGATGGAGTTGCCTTCTTTGCAGGGTAGCGGACGGTTGAAAGTTCAACTCATCGTAGACATGAGCAATCCAAAAGACGGAGATATCATCGGGAATGCTGAGTATCGTTTGTCCAATGAGCAGATTAGCGGTGCTGAGCAGCAGGGAACCATGTCCCCACTTGGTGAGTTTACAAAGACATTGGGACCGGGTACCTGGACGATGACGGTCAACGGCTCAGAAGGGTGTCTAAACAAAGGCCCCAATGATGAAGGCATCGAAGTTGTCATTGAAGAAGGGATAGAGACATACATGTGCGTCCCCTTATTCTGTGAATAACATTTTTCTATCCACGTGGCCCCGATAGCCCATGACCGATTCTCTCGTAACAGCTGGTTTGTTTCCAAGGATAGCAGGTTCCTATTTGGTTCTAGAGTTGAGTAACCTTTGCAATCTGACTTGTGTACATTGTGCTGTGTCTGAAAAGAATCACCCACATCATTTGACCACGGGACACGTCGATGTTTCCGTTGTTGATGCATTGGTGAACGATATGGTCATCAATAAACTGCACTTTGATGTTCTCATTTTATTTTGGCTTGGAGAACCCTTGTTGCATCCAAGGTTTACGACCATTTATCGCCGTTTTGTTAGAGCGATTCACCAACACGGAATTTTCTCTTCGATAGAGGTGCACACCAACTCGATATTACTCGATGCTTCTAAACGACGGGTGTTTCTCAACCAACTTCCCGTAGCCCAAAAAATACACTGCACGATTGATGCTTTTCATTCAGAGACGTACAGATCTATTAAGGGACGAGATGCTCTACCGACCATCATGGAAAATGTTGAGGCCATCATTCGCGAGAAATCTCAACTTCAGGTCCACAATCCTAGGATTGTACTTCAATATATTGTTGGGTCCAACAATGTTGACGAGGCGATGACCTTTAAAGAACACTGGGTTGGGATTGCCAATTCTGTGAATCTCCCATTCTTTGTTTCTGCGGGGCAAATTCCCAATACATCTGAAGATGGCATATTCTTCAGACAACTGGACTGTCCAACCGAAAAGGAGCAACAGCGCGAAGGTGAAATCTTTGTGCAAGCGATGCAGCACATGGAAGTCCCATTTCCACAACACGAACCCACACTGGATATCGAGACAGGGTTGCAACCGTGTTCTGGGTTTTGGAAATCTCCCACCATTGACTGGCAAGGGAATCTGACGATGTGCACAAGAGACAACACCCTTGAAAATGCACTTGGAAATATTGTTCAGACGCCATTTTCCAAACTTTGGTGGGGAGATAAACAACGAGGGAATCGAGATCGGGTATCTCAGTCTGACTATAGCGAACTCAAGCTGTGTCAAGATTGTTTTGTACCGAACTCGTGTAATCATTCAGGCATATCTACAGAAGAGATACACAGATATCGATCGGAGCGGTTGTGATTAGACGGCAGCTTGGCAACGGGATTGAGTCTCTATTGGACAAGGGGAGATTGCGCCGTGCAGCGGGTCTTCCGACTCAAGTGCATTTGTCCGTGATCGATAGATGTTTTTTACCCTGCAACCACTGTGATATTTGGAAGAATACCGATAAGGAACTGCCCACAGAGTTTTGGATTGATGCTATAGATCGATTGGGCAGCTGGTGTGCACCAGCGGGGATGAACTTTGTTGGTGGCGAACCATTGATGCGAACGGAT
>CALDQI010000247.1:0-4357 GCA_937911635.1 uncultured Pseudomonadota bacterium
TCATTCTCTTTCACCTAGTCTTTGGAGTCTGGAGACGAGATGCTGTTGAACAAACCCTCTCCGAAGCGCCAACCATCAAAACAGCGATCATGCAACAAAATGTCACGATGACACACAGATTGTCCCGCTCTCCATGGGTTGCCATTCGAGATTGGGGTAAACAAACCATGTCGATTCTGGATCAAAAACCAGATCTTGTCGTGTGGCCGGAAGGAGCGTTGGGAGGCCCCATCAATCCAGACGATGATCGTCCTGCGAAAGCCCTAGGGGGACGCTCTCTCAAGCAATTCTTTAGTGAACTATCCGATGAACACGATTTTCATTTTCTGATTGGTGGCGGGACAATCAATTTTCATGATGAGCTAGATGAGGACGGTTTTCCAACCTATACGGCGTACAATTCCTGCTATCTCTTTGATGATGGTGGTGAAATCACAGGCCGATACGACAAAATGGTCCCTCTACCGTTTGGTGAATACATCCCCTTTGCAGAAACGTTTCCCATCTTGAGGAAATGGATCAAAGGTCCAGGCAACTTCAGAGCAGGAACAGAAGTCACCTACTTCAACGCCAAAACACCGACTCTGGACTATACCTTTTCGACACCGATTTGCTATGAAGCGATCCTCAACTATCAAATGCATAAAATGTCTGATGCGGATCTATTCATCAACATCACCAATGACGCTTGGTTTGGAAAAACTGCAGCACCACACCAACACGCCATGCTCACCACTGTACAAGCCATTGAATGGGGCAGACCCCTCTTTCGTCTAGCATACACCGGCATATCGTTTGTCGTCGAGCCACACGGCAAGATACTGTATGAAACAAAACCATTTGAGGAGGTAAGCCGAGTGGAAACCATCCGAATGGGACAGATCTACACCTTCTACAGACAAGGAGGCTGGATATTTCCATGGATGTGGGTCGGCTTTTGGGTATGGACTTTTGGATGGGTGATTCGGGAAAAACGAAGCCTGCGCACACCCAAAGACTGACTCTAAATACATGAGACTCGGGAGTATACACCCAGGATGATTATGGGTAGGTCCACGAGAATCGCCCCTTACCCTTCCGAATCTTCTACTTGATCCACCGATCCCATCACGCGTTTCATGAAGTCATTGAGGGCTTGTCTTGGCTTCGCACCATCTTTCACTGCCTGAGCGACCTCAAGACCACCAAACATGTTGGAAAGCAGCTCACCGATCACAACCATCTCTTCTTCTTTGATACCTCGAGCCTCAGCGATTTCTGTGAGAAGTTCTACCGCCTGATCAACCTGCTCTGCATCGTTTTCTTCAATAAACTGAACGACTTTTTTAACGATTGGCAACCGCATCAATCACCTCTTGAATGAATTCTTTTTTGGAACCGGTTTTGTTCAGAGCCAGCTCTCCACCACTGAAACTTGTAAAGGTTGGGAGATTCGATACTGTTCCCAATTTACGAGACTGAGGGTACTTCTCTGCATCAACGTAAACGAACAGAATACCTTCATTGGCCTTTGCCGCTTTTTTAAATGTCGGCTTCAACATACGACACAAACCACACCATGATGCACCATATTGTACGACCACTTTATCATTGTCAGCAATTACTTCATGTAAGTTGTCTTGTTCCAATGTAATCACGATATTCCTCTACGATTTAATGTTGATAAAATTACAGTTTGGAGATTTAAGATCTATGCTTTTCTATAACACAGATACTGCAGTATCCAATTAGATCTGGTGAGATTCATGGCCATGAGATCTGAAGGCAACCATTGTTAATGGTCAAATCAGGGCAATATACTGCGTTTTGATCCCTAAATACACTCAAATGTAGAAAAACCTACAAAATTGCTTGCTATCCAACAATGGATAATCTACACTAAAAAGGTAGTGTTAGAAACCTGTCTTCCTTTGTGATTTTGTTTCATCATTTTTCGCGTCTCCTCCATCTCTATTGTTTTTGATGAACCAGTAAGGGTTTTCGCAGAGGAAGGCTTTCTAATACACAAGTACAAAATATTTGAGGGCTTACAGCCTACTGAGGTTTACGCTGTGGTGCAGGTTTCCTGGATTCGTCCCCCTTGTTTTCTCTGAGTGTATCGCGATGAAGATGCGGACGTGAGACCAATGTCTGACAACGTTTCATCAACGTTTGAGATTGAATCAATTGACAGAACTTCGTCGTAGTGGGATCCACTTTTCGAGTGATCTCCAGCCATAAATAGTCTCGGACGCCATCGTTTGAAATCTCTTGCTGCATAATCTCCATTCCCCTTTTCGGATCCGATTTGAAAATATCAACAATGAAATGTCCAAAACAATCGTCTTTTACATCCCCCGCCGGTAAAGCTGCACAGTCCTCTGGAGTACTCCAAGACGCCTTAGGTGTAGAGTAACATGCCAATATTGAAGTCATGACTAGGGTATACAACAGTATTTTCATGACGTTGTTCCTGTGTTTTCGGGAAGCCTGCGCTGGACATATGAATTAGATATTCATATTGTATAGTCGCATAACCCATATGCCCAATTGCATTCCGTGTTAATTAGAAACTGTCTAGGTTCTACCCTATAAGGAGCAAATCGTGCTGAACAATCTATTTGGAGCTTTTACGGGAACAGGTGCACCGTTTGCATACGCCATCGTACTGGTGTTCGCCTATGGACTCACCATTTGGATCGAACGAAGTCTAAAATTTCGAAAATGGAAAGTGGATGCAGAGCGTCTATGGACAGCCCTCTCCGCAAAGAATTGGACTGAAGCAGATACACTGACCAAAACGCACCCAGCAAACGACTTCGTCCAGATCGCACAAAACGAAACGGTTCCAACGTGGGACGATATGGCCGTTGTGGCTCCGCTCATCGAAGAGAAAGTCACCCAGCGAATCTCAGCGCTGTCCATGGTGGCCAACATCAGTACGATGCTCGGACTCTTGGGAACTGTGTATGGACTCATCTATGCACTGGAAGGCTTAGACGATGCCAGCAATATTGAAAGAACCGCTAGACTCTCTGCAGGAATCGGAGCCGCAATGCTCACGACGGCATGGGGTTTGATTGCCGGACTTCCAATGATGTTTGCCCACAATACGTTGCAACGACAAAGCGATGCGATCTTGGCGCAATGTCAATCTTTGGCCGCCCAAATTATTCAAGCCAGCAAGCGAGACTGAGACCGAATGCAATTTCCAATGGGCACATCGGGTCGACCCTTGTTTGGTCGTTCTAGAGAATCTGGGGACGCTCGGTCTGCATTTTTTGCCCTCGCTTCTCTGATGATGATTTTACTACCCACATTGCTCATGGTCACCAACCCGCAAAAGATGGTTGCGGTGCCTTTATCCCTCGCTAAACCAAATGGAACGTTTACCCCAACACATACAGGAATTGTTGAAAAGATCACTGTTATAGCAACACAAAAGAACTTTACAGTTGAGATGCACGTCCGAAAGAGCGACGTATTGGCCTCAACTGGAAATACAGAAATCAAATCTTGGACTGTGTCGGATTGGACAGGGGTGGAAGATCGACTAGCAGAAATTCAAAAGGTGGATCCAGAACAAGGAAAAGTCTCTTTACGTCCAAGCCCGACTCACGATGCCCAAACTGTCATTGGATGGCTCGATGGTCTTCAACTATCGATGGGCTTTGATAGTGTCGTCTTGGAGCACCCTGAATGAACCTCTTTTCAAATACACAACGGCGCAGTTCAGGTTTGGAGGTCGCCACCTTAGCCCCAATGGTCGACATCTTTACCATTTTGGTGATCGCTGTCCTCAAAGCGTCCAGTCCGCAACCACCACTCACTCTTCCAGAAGGCACGATGGAACTTCCTCTCTCGGCTCAAGAAGACATCTCGATGGAACAGCTGGTGATCGACATCGGAAAGGATGGGATTTATGTCGATGGATTTCGTGTGACAGCCCGTCAGTACTGGGAACAAAGCGAGGACATTCTAATCACAGAAGTATACAGTTCACTCCAGCAACACGCCAAACGTGAAGTGAAAATCCGCGTGGACAGAGATGTACCATGGTCACTGATCAGCAAAGCCTTGCACACCGCTCAGCAGGCTGGATACCAAGACATTGAGATGCTGGTGATTTCGAAGTCTTCTCTGTAACTCAAAGCAGTGGATAGAACACCAAACAGCGCACCAGGATGGAAACGGCACGTCCATATAACGTACCCTCTTTAGTTTTGGGTTCCTGTTCCGAATAGACATAGAGAACTCCAAACCATGGCATGCCAATGAGACTTCTTCGACCACTTCCTATTTGTTTACCGATTTGTGTACCATTTTTTTTATTTTTGGGGTGCATTGAACAGACGAAATTAGACAACACTCCAGCCTT
>CALDQI010000248.1:0-8511 GCA_937911635.1 uncultured Pseudomonadota bacterium
TTGTTGTCAATTTCATCGCAGACTTCATCCGCACTGGGTGAAATATCTATATTGTTATCATCGCAATCTGTATCATCTTCAACATATCCATTTTCGGAACTACAGGACATTGTGGATACATCTGAATTTCCAAAGCCATCCCCATCACTATCTTCATACCAATCTCGCTCTGGATGCCGAGTGGAATCTTTGTCATCGCAATCTGTGCTGTCGATGACATATCCAATTGGTTCAACACATCCAGTCAGCGAAGCGTTCGCATCTCCATATCCATCCCCATCGATATCGAGATACCAAATTTGGTCTGGAAACTGATTGGCATCAGCATCGTCGCAATCTTGATTGTTGTCGACAAACCCCTCCGGAACTTCACACGACTCTTGATAAACATAAGGAGAACCAAAACCATCTCCATCGCCATCCGCAAAATACAATGCAGTCTCGCACGGCTCAAACTCCTTTTCAGTTTCGGCGCACCCGATCATCAGCTGTAATATTCCAAAAATCATTGCATCATCCGTTGTATTACAAAAGAGCCTGTATCGGAGGTTCTCGATAGTCTCCAAGGTCCTCTTCAATCCCAAGGCGATACAAAAGCGTTCGGGCGATGTGTTCATGACTGATGTAGACACCACTTTCATCATCCACCAAACCAGTGTGTAAACTCACCTTTTGTGATTTCATCTTTTGATCAGACGTCGCACCAATCACAGTTCCGCCCGGAAGTCCCCCACCCAACAACAACGCCGAATTGGTGATGTAGTGGTCGCGACCGAAATTTTTGTTCATCACTGGATTTCGCTGAAATTCACTCATACACCAAATGGTGGTTCGACTGAGCCAAGACCCTCCCGAAGGATGGGGGGTGTCTTCCAATAAAGTGGCCAATGCCGCGACCGAGTTGAATCCATTTTGCAATCTTGGACCATGACGCGTCGCCCAATCATCACCACTGTGTGAATCCAATCCGCGCGCCGCTCTGTACGTCACACACCTCGAGACTCCGTTTGTCAGTGCCTGATACGCAACCAATGCGTTTTCAGCCTCACTTCCAGTGACGCCGTTATCAATACCAAAATGCTGTTTTAAATGACTGAGTGATGAATTGCTCAAATCAAAGAGTGAAGACATCCCGCTGTCCAAAAGTAACTGAGCGGCATCTCTATTGGCATACATCGACTGCAGCTGATTGGACCGTGTTCTACTCTTTTCTCGCTCGAAAAATCGATACAGTGCATCTTGTTGGGCATCATTGAGTGCAACTTCACCATCGGAGAGAGCCGCATGCAGGTCCTCTATATCGGCACTCTGAAATCCGCTCGACCACAACGGGTGCGATAGATTGTATGATTTGGTCCCGAGAACCAGACTGGGTATATCGTCGTGTTCACCCAACACTGAAGAGAGCAATGTGGAGACAGAAGAGCCGCGCACCGATTCTCCAGACGGTACCTTTGCCGTCAAAGCATGCTTGGTTGCAGAGCTGTGTCCAACCGAACTCATCGACATCCCACGTACGAGAACCAGCTGATTTGAAAGCTGAGCCAAGTCCCCAATATATGGACCAAATGTCATTTCTGGGGTCACCACCCGCGGGTCGCTACCGACATCCAAGATATCGTAGCCAGTCTGTATCTGTGTCTCAGGGACCACATCATTGCTAAATATCGCTGGGTCTCTGGGGTCTAAGGCGAGCAGTGGATCCCAAGCCCCGCTAAATACCACAAATACAAAGTAGCGATCCGGATCAAGCAATGTACTTTCGGATGCACGGGCCAAATTCGCATATCCAGAGAGGGACAATCCCAAACCAGAGGCACCCAATCCTTGTAGAAAATGTCGTCGTTTCATATGGTGCCTCAATAGGTGTAAAAGTCAGGATGGGTAAACAGTCCCACACACACAGTGTTCCACGTAATCGTGTGGTCTTCGGTACGCTGATACACCAAGGTGTACAACTCTTGAAGCGATTGAATCATCGGGTCTTCTCCTACAGGAAAATGTCCATGAACAAGTCTTCGCAAATATCGCAAGTTATCAGATATCGTATCTAGATTCCCTTCATCATACGCATCCGAAAAGAAGGGATACAGACCTGCTGAACCATCGTGGGCTATCCATTCTTGGCAAGAATAGGTGGATGCATCTTGCAGAAACTTTTGGAAGATGACATTGGCAGACAGGTCTTCATTGACGGTCTCCTGATAATCTGGAACACCAAGTGAGGTGCGATACTCATCCCAGAGAACTCTATTGCCACTCATCCAATCCACGCCCGTAATGTGCTTCATGGATGCTTGAAGCTGATCGATGGTCATTCGCATACGGGCTCGAGACTCTGGTGACTCAGAAGGCTCCAAGTCCCCTTCACCGACGACGGTTTCATCAACAGTGGATGCTTCTTCATTCGACGGCTCTCCTGCTGGCGGTTCTATTGTCTCTTCGACGTCTTGTGCTCGGCACCCAATTCCGATGAACAGTGCAATCCAAAAGGGTCTCATTTGCGCCTCCCGTAGGTTTCATCGATGAGCAAGGTCTTGACCAGTGCTGGATAGCTGTATCCACTTTGCTCAAACGCCCGGGTCCATTCCGTCAACAATTCAGGGTCTATTTCATCAACTTCCCAGCCATAGAGCCAGGTCACTGCATTTTGAGTGACACATTGGGCCAACGTCCCATCCGACAAGACATCGGTCACCCAAGCACTGGGACCCGTATCCGGATGGGCACTTTGAGTTTGTTTCAAATATACGTAGGGTAAATACCATCCAATATACGGCTCATCATCGGCATGAATTGGGTCAACCATGTAATTGTTCCGACAAAAGTTGTTGCACCCTCCATCTTCTGCACATTCCGCACAATTCTCAGAGTAGGTCGGATAATCCGACTCGGTGATGTATTGACTGGACACCTCACCCCAACGCCCCCAATAGGCCCTCCAAGGTTCCAATCGAGCATGGCAGTCAGCACATCCACGCTTCAGACTTAAATCCGGCGTTGAGAGTCCTTCATCGATAATCCCACCTGTAGGAGGTACAAATGTACTGCAAAGAAACCCTTCGTAAAATCGACTGGCACGACCTCTATTGGTTTGATGCCTCAGCAGCCACCCTGCAGAAGTGAGCGCCCCAGAATGTTCCTCTGGCGTTGCGACAGCCACCCAAGTATCAGTGTCAAAGTAATCTAATTCAGGTATGTTCTCGGCTGGCGCAGAGGTACGCCCAACATAGGAGTCAATATTCCGATAGTAAAAGGACAACGGACCATTCATATAGGTGATATCTTCGGTCAGAATATCCGTGTATGGACGCGCTTCTGACAAGGCTCTCTTGACCCGCACAGAAAGTTCTTCTGCAAAAGCTTCTTTATACACAGTTTGCACCGTTCTGGTCATACACCATTCCAAGTTGGGACCACATCCACAACCGGAATCTTTGTTGGAATCTCTTGTACGGCAATCCACTCCCGTCTCACTAATGGGATTCGTTCGGGCATCAAAAGCACACACTTTTATCGGTGTTGTAGGGTTCCAGTATGGAGTCACCCACACCCACCCTTCATCCAAATAGGTGAACTCCTGTCCATTTTGGGTATAACTCTGCTCCAAAACAGTCTGGGGTCTGTTCCATTGATCAACATCTGTATTTTCCCAGTCACTACATGACGTCCGCGACTGTCCTCGGACATACTGACTCGTTTGTTTTCGATAATATAGACCGTTCGAGAAAAACAACACTCGACGAACTTCGAGATCATTTTGATAGGGCGAGTTCCAAAAGATCGACTGATGATGCCGTACCACTTGTTCTTCAAACTCGGAAGACGCTAACCACTCATCCAATAGGGACTCATCAATTGCACCGGCAGATTCAATCGCCTCTAATTCTTCGAGGGTTGGTATCACCCCCCTAATTTGAATACTCATCGCCCGGGCTTCTTCGGTTGGAGACAGGATCATCTCTGAAGGATCCGTCTCTGCGTGAGCTGCCACAAAAGCCATCGCCAATATAGTGTTCATTCCTGAAATCCTCCTTGTTTCCACCCACGAATCACGAGGATCTCTTCCTCTGTCAGTGGAGTGGCACCCAATGGCATGGTTTGTGCACTCACCTCTTCAATGATCACATCGATATTTTGTTGCCACAACTGAAGCGTATCAAGAGGTATCAAAGCGCTTTGATGATGACAACTCGTACAGTTTTCTAAATAAATGGGCTCGACATCTGCCCATGAACTCTCCGATAATTCCCCTATTACAAATGGAAACTCTGTGATTGAGGTCCCCTCTGTACCTTCGGCTACCATTCGAAGAGTATGCGTTCCTCTTTCAAACGATTCTGGATTCAATACAGTACTGTTGGATTCTCCGTTCACATCCAACTGATAGGAACCAACCCATACTGAAAAGTCGATCAACGTCTCTTCCAATGTCGGTAAAAAGAAGAGTTCACGAGAGATATCCAGACGCTCATTGGACAGCATCCCCACAACAGCAACAGGCTGACCCATCGAGTATCGATACAGATCATCGTCTCTATGAACCATTAAGCGACCTAGGTCATCCACAGTCAACCAATCACCGTCCACATCATCATCCAGTGTACAGACCTGACCTCTATCGTACACAAAAGAATTCTCTGTGCCTTTAATCCAAACCAAATCTGAGTCTATGGACGCCATCAATCGATTCACCTCACCAACACCTGCGATTTCAAACTGGGTCCATCCCCCTGCCAGATACATATGAATCTCTGGGGCTCCCTCTGAGACCAATAAACGCTTAGATAACGTCGACCCCATTGATGTCGGCAACAGCTTTGGAACCATATGCGTCTGCAACGCATTGTCCACCAACTCCAGCACCTCTAGTTTCGGTGTCGTAATGGCCAAGGTACCCGAAGAGGTACCAAGCATATCTAGGATATTGGACGAAGAGTGAACGGACACCTCACGCACTTCCTCTCCAGTCCATCGAAACAGTCTGCCTGCCCCGAGCAACCATACATTTCCATCCATCACTTGGACTTGCTGAATTGGAACCGGTAGTACATCATTGATCGGTGAAGAAGCCAACACCCCATCCATCATCACGAATATTTCACCATCCAATACCAATAGTGTCTGCTGTATCGTAAAACGCTCCCCGTCATACCGCTCTGCAGAATCCATTGTGGATTCTGTCTGCAGATGTTCGTCGATAAACAACGTTGTATCTTGATGCTGTTGAATCCATTCATATGGAGATATGGAGACTACATCGGACCCGGATCCGATACGTTCAACAGAAACGTCGCATGAACCGATTGGATTTAGCAAGGCGACTTCTGATATGTCAGAAGACTCAACCTCTTCGAGAAAACCAGACTCTGAAGAGGATTGGCAAGACAACAATGACAGCGCAAAAATGTACATCGGTATTACAATGTATCACATTTGATTGCCCCATTAAAAGATGCATCTACATCTCGCATATAAATTATGCTTATGAGATTTTGAAGTACATACCACACATACTTAAAATGCTGTCAACCAAATCCGCATCTGTCATAATCAGCAAGATAAAATTGCACCAAGCGATTATACTTCATCAATCTTTGCTCACATTTGGAAACTGTAATTTATGACCATTCGATTTGAAAGTCTGGGCTTATACCTACCGGAAAGGATGGAAAGCACCAAGGTAATAGTCTCTCGACTCAAAATAGAAACCCCTTTTGATCTCAGCAAGATTACTGGGATCCAGCGACGCCACGTGGCTGAAGATCACGAGGATACACTGTCTATGGCTCTTGAAGCAGCCCGCGACTGTCTCCAAAACTCTAGATATTCTGCCAATGATTTGGATTGTATCATCAGTTGCTCCATCTCTAGACGCGTGGGGTCTCGGTATCACTTTGAACCCACGATCAGTTTGTGGGTCAAAAATGAAATCGGTGCCCATCAAGCACTGAATTTTGATCTATCGAATGCCTGTGCTGGTATGCTCACCGGTGTACACGTATTGGAAAGTCTGATTAAAAGTGGGACGATTCGCAATGGAATGGTCCTCAGCGCAGAACGAAACTATCCTGGCAGTGAAACAGCGGAGAAGGAAATCGATTCGATCATGCATGAACAGTTTGCATCACTGACCGTGGGCGATGCAGCTACAGCCGTCATCCTAGATGATTTGGCGGAAGGAGCTGAAGCTCTACACATGGTGGAAATGACCAGCTGTTCCGAACCAGCCCAGCTGTGTTTGGGCATGCCCAGCACCGAAAGTGTTGGTATTGCACTCTATACGAAGAACATCAAACTTCACGCCGCCAGCAACCTGATGATCTGGCCCAACATGGCAAAACGTGTCTTTGCTGCACAAGATAGTTCTCTAACAGAAGAACAGTTTGACTTTCTGATTCCACATCAGATTGGTACCAAGTTTTCCAAAAAATCGGCAGAAGTTGTCAAATCCATATTGGGTATCGACCTACCACCAATGCTCCATTGCCTTGAAGACTGCGGAAACACCTCCTCCACATCACACTTTGTCGTTCTCTATCAGGCACTGCAACAAGGCGTGGTCAAACCGGGAATGAAACTTTTACTTGTACCTGCAGCCTCAGGTATTGTAACTGGATGCACCTCTGTAACCATCGGTAATTTAAAGGTGTCCGCATGACCATACAAATACTACAAACTGGCGTCAGTCAACCAGACAACACCAAAGGATACATCGAGCACGCAACCGTTGCTGCAACGGCATGCTTGGAAAACAGCAATGTCGGTACAGACGAGATAGACCTTCTGATCAACGTTGGCAATTATCGAGATGACAACATGTGTGAGCCATCCATCGCGGTATTGATTCAACATGCACTTGGCATCAATCTCAATCCGCTGACCCATCCGGTGAAGGCACATACCTTCTCTTTTGATCTGATGAACGGGGCTTGCGGGTTGCTAAATGCACTCCAGGTCGCCAATGCCATCCTGTCTACAAAAGACGGACGGTATGCACTGTTGGTGTCTGGGGATGCTCACCCATCTGGACAGGAACACTCTGACTTCCCGATTCAGCATGCGAGTGCGGCTATATTGCTCGAGCGTTCAAAAACAAATGGCTTCTCGACGTTTTCGTTCAAAACGACGGACTCATTTGAAGGAAGAACCGGCTTCCTAGACTTGGATGTCCATGGTCTAGAGAGTCGTCACTCCATCATTACCGAAGGATGTATCGACGAAGGACGTGCCTCTGAATTTGCACACAACGTTGTCTCAGCGTACATCACACAGCAAGAGATCAATCCCGACACAACGGAGTTGTTGATCGCTCATCCTGATGAGTCTTTTCAAAACACACTGGCCTCCAAACTCCAGATGAACCAGTGCTCGGCATCCGCGAGTACGATGAGAGATCTCCACACTGCCAATCTCGGGTTTGCTTTGGACCGCTTGCAAAATATGGGTACAACAAAGGATGTACTCTGTGTGGTCGTTGGTTCCGGAATTACAGTTGGCTGTACACTCTACAGAGGTGAGAGTTAAATTGGCACCAATGGTCATGCTCATCACCGGCTGTCGATCGGGTATTGGTCTAGCGATCGCACTGGCTGCAGCCCGTTCAGGCTATGTTGTCTATGCAGGTTTGAGAGACATAACTACCAAAGAGAATTTGGTCTCACAAAGTGAGGGCTTGGAGATTATTCCGTTGCAGCTAGACGTAATCAAAGAGGATGAAAGGACTGCCGCCATCGATCAAATACAGCGTGAGCAAGGACGATTGGACGTACTCGTCAACAACGCGGGCATTGGACTGGGTGGGTTTCTTGAAGAGATAACAGAAGAAGAGATCCGGGCCTCCTTTGATGTCAACTTTTTTGGGGTATGGTCTCTCAGCAAAGCAGCCATTCCACTGTTGAGGACATCCAAAGGTTCTCTGGTGATGATCTCATCGTTATCTGGAACAATGGCGTTGCCAGGACTGGGCGCCTACTGCGCTTCCAAGTTCGCCTTAGAAGGGATGACGGAAACCTGGCGACATGAACTGAAACCATTTGGTATCGACGTCATCTCTATCCAACCTGGGGCTTACAAAACAGACATCAGTGGACCCAACAGAAAACTTTCTGTGAATCAAGGGATAGCTCACCCATTCTACAACACCATGGCAGACAATATGGAGATCTGGTACGATCAGAACGCAGTTGCAAAAGCCTATCCGCCCTCTCACTTGGCGGAGAATCTCATGAGAGTCCTGAACAAACGGAATCCCAAGCTGCGATATGCCATCGGACCATCGACTGGATTGCGTAAATTTCTACTGACACTCTTCCCCTTCAAATTTCTAGAGACCTATTTTCACCGTGTTTTAACGGCATCAAAAGGTAAACAATGAATCCTGCCACGCCATTTCTAGAGATTTGTAAGACAGACCCAGAACGTCTAGCCGTCGTTGAGATTGGGGGGCAGAGCATCTCTCGACGATCGCTAGAACGTAGAGTGTATGCATTGTCAAAGCCCCTTCAAGAA
>CALDQI010000249.1:0-3520 GCA_937911635.1 uncultured Pseudomonadota bacterium
GATCCTGACAACGCCAGAGCCGACGCCACAATTTCCGTTGTGGTTGTCCCCACGGATGCGCCTGAGGCCGCCATCACCAATCCTTTGGAAGATGGAGTGTACTACGCCAATGAAATCATCACCTTCTCGGGAACCATCTCAGATGCAGAGGACGCTCCTACGGACTTGACAGCATACTGGACTTCCTCTGTGGATGGTGACCTTACCGCCGTGGACGCACTCCCGAACTCCGATGGAGAGATCGTCGGGTATGGAAATCTGTCAGAGGGACAACACGTCATCGAACTTCATGTAGAAGATACGTCAGGCAAGATCAATAAGGACTCACTGGTTATTGATGTCTCCCCTGCCAACTCTGTACCCACATGTGAAATCACTCAACCAGCGACCAACAATGCCGGCGCTGAAGGCGACATGGTGACCTTTATTGGTTTGGCTGAAGATGCCGATATTCCAAGCAATCAACTTACGGTCACTTGGTCCTCAGATAAAGATGGTGAACTTGGGACATCCACTCCCAATGCATCAGGTGGTGTGACCTTCCCTTATGACGGTCTATCGTTAAACACCCACGTTGTGTCGATGACCGTCATCGACGATGTGGGTGAAGAATGTGTCGCCGACATCGTATATACAGTGGGCTCTCCTCCAACCATCACACTAACTGAGCCATTGTCAGGTGGTACATATAATGAGGGGGATTCAATCACCTTTGTGGCAGACGTCGCCGACTCAGAAGATGCTGCAGGTGCACTCAGCATTGAATGGTCTAGTTCAGTGGACGGTGTGTTCTCAACACAACAAGCCGCCTCCAACGGGACTGCCCAGTTCAACATCAGTACCCTCAGCTATGGAAGTCACGACATTACGGTTACCGTTACCGACACCACAGGACTCTATGCAGAAGCGCTGACTCAGTTCAATATCAACGGTGTACCCACTCAGCCCACCGTGGTCATCACACCCAATCCTGCAACCAGTTCGGATACGCTTACGGCAAACGCCACAGGATCGACAGACCCAGAAGGTTCACCGGTCACCTATACCTACGACTGGCTTCTTAACGGTTCGAGTTCAGGATTCTCCGGTCCAACATTGGCGAGTTCAGCCACCACCAGAGGCGACAACTGGACTGTACGTGCCACGCCGTCTGATGGAACGACCACCGGACCATTTGCTGAAGATGTGGTGACCATTGCCAATGAAGCACCCGTTGTCAGCAGTGTCAGTGTGTCCCCGTCTAACCCAAGTCCACAAGACGACCTTACCTGTTCCTACAGCGCAAGTGACGCAGATGGGGATTCAGTATCGATTGAGTTTCAGTGGACAATGGGCGGCAACACCCTATCGTCTACAACAGACGTATTGGAAGGACCGTTCCAACAAGGCGATGTTCTCACTTGTACAGTCACACCATACGACGGCACAGACTATGGAACACCGGTTTCGGCTTCTGCCACCATCTCGAACACCGTTCCCGTCATCTCAGCGCTAACCGTCACCCCAGCTGTGGTCTACACGGATGATATGATTCAAGCAACGGTGTCTGCCACCGATGCCGACGGAGATACCCTCTCCTACACCTTTGATTGGTTTGTCGATGACGGCAGTGGCTTTGCCAACGTTCAAAGCACCTCAGGCTCGGTTACAGATTCCTTAGACGGTGTATTCAGTTTCGACAAAGACGACAGTGTCTACGTGACAGCCACAGTCAGTGATGGAAGTTCTGTAGCGACGCAAACTTCATCAACCATCATCGTCCAAAACACGGCCCCATCGGCGTTCAACGTCCTCATCACACCTGCTGACCCAGTCGCTGGACAAGACGACTTGGAATGTATCGCACAAGGCAACGACATTGATGGGGACACCATCAACTTTACCTACGCATGGGAACTGAACGGTGGTAGCACTACTTACACGAGCACCATCATCTCGACCACCAACATCGCTGACGGAGACATTTGGGAATGTATCGTCACTCCAGATGACGGTACCGATACCGGTCCAACCAACTCTGCCACTGTTACTGTCGGCGCAGATGTGGAAGGCGCAACCGGTCTCGCTTGGTGTGCATCCGCTGGTGCCGGTGTAGACCCCACTGGAAATGAATTCACCACCTGTTTATCTGAAACCGGTGTCGCGGGAGAAGAGTCGACTGACCCCTCTTCCTATACGTTGCAACCTGGTTCTGTATTTGTCTTTTCACCGGAGTAAGTCATGACAAACAAAAATCTTTGCTCGGCTCCACAGCCCGCACCATCAAAGTCTCAAGAAAAAACTGCAAAGTTCTATGAAAGGTTCTGGCAGTATCTATTACAGATACCATGTATGCAAGGTCAATCTTGGCAAGTTCAAACCTCAAAAAGTTGGATGACTCTCAGCCATCCAAGACATGGTAACTCAATTTGTATAAATGTCGCATTTAGCGGGGCTAGTGTTGGTGCAAAGGCTCTTAAAGTAGAGGTCTACGTACGAAGTAACAATGACCCTTTGTGGAATCAATTTTGCAATTGGCTTAACACTAATCCAAACCATTTGAGTTCACTGTATACAAAGCCCAAGAACAATCAGCACACCAATAGAAACGGTACTTCTGAGCGTATCCGAACAAACAAACCACGACCAATAGGTACGTATGCTGTGAGACCTTCTCCGACACCAAACTCACCCGAACCGATTTTATTTAATCCAAACCAGATTCCAACGGGTGCTTATTTTGGCCACCTAAACGAGATTCGATTGGCCTTAGAAAATGCAGTCGGATTTGTACATGCTGGTACTGACCGTCGTGTAGTCACTTGGAACAAAGACACTTTCGATTTAACAAACTCAGATGACATGCATAAAGCAGCAGAATGGTTTTGTGAAACAGCACAAGTGTTTTACGCTGTTATGAAGCAATTTTAAATTTGGAACACACTATGATTACCACCCTCCTACTCACAACCATCCTAAACACAGCAAATGCCGTACCCCTCCAACTGACTCAACAAGGTCGTATTCTAGACAACAACGGAGCTGCGGTTACTGGTGCACATGACCTAACCTTTCGCATCTTTGATGCTACTTCAAACGGAAATGTTTATTGGTCAGAAACGCTGACCGTAAACTTCACCAATGGGTACTATGCCGCGATACTTGGTGCCGATGAACAAAACAATGCCCTAGACTCTGACACTTTGGCACTCTATCCACTCTACTTAGAAGTGCAGCTGGACAGCAATGCCCCGATGATGACCCGACACGCCATCAACTCAGCACCCTATGCCCAAATGGCAGGAAATGCTGAAACTGCAGAGAGTGTAGATGGTGGCACCGTCAATGCCACTGAGGTCTCCATCAACGCCTCCCAAGTGATAGACGGAAATGGAAACTGGGTGGGACAACCGATTACCGTCGATTGGAACAACATCGACCAAAACACCATCCCCTCCTACATCACCGATGGAGATGACAACACGCAGCTCTCAGAGTCACAAGTCGAGCAATTCGTCACCAACGACTTCATCAATCTGGC
>CALDQI010000250.1:0-8281 GCA_937911635.1 uncultured Pseudomonadota bacterium
TGCTCTGCGAAAAAATGAATCGTAAAGTATCCATTGTCGCGTTCTTCCTTACTGGGTCCCTCTCCAGGTTGGGGAAGTGCCTTCGTCCAAATCTGATGACGCAACCACTTTGAACCCACCATAGCCGCCATCAATGTTCCAAGACCCGTGGTGAGACTCATCGCCATCCACCAACCACGAATCCCTTTTGGAAAACCCATCGCCTCTGTGTATTGAAAGTCCTCGCCATACGGAAATCCATTCACAGCGTGCGACCTTCTGACAATACGTGTATTGGTGGGTGCCATGATAAACGGTGCCGTCCACCGATTGGACAGCTGTTCAAATCGAACGCTCACTTGGTCACGACCATCCGGTCCTTTGAATTTTGGATCGGGATTGAGGGCGTAGGGATTTCTAAATAGTCTGGGCAAGTGAGGATTGTCGGGAAGTGAATCCAACATGTTGATCATCGAGGCAATCGTGCCACCGGAAAATCCTCCTTTCATCTTCCCTGTTCGAGCGTGCACCGCCTTGGCGTACTGACCCGTTTGCTGATGAATGAACTCTTGCGTTACCAGAACCCCCAACTCGGAAGGAATCGAATCAAACCCACACGCGTGAACGATGGAGACCCCTCGCTCGGTTGCCCGTTGATGGTGCGCATCAATACTTTGGCGAACAAAGGGAGACTCTCCGGTCAAGTCGCAATAATGGGTACATTCATCTACACACAGTTCAACAAGCAAGTGACCATATTTGGAATAGGGACCGACTGTCGTACAGACCACTTCGGTCTGAGACACCATCTTCCTAAGACTAAGTTCATCAAATGCATCGGCTATGATTATCGGTAGATCAACCCCTAAATCTGAAAGGACCTGTTTGCACTTCGCTTCATTTCGTCCACCGATTGCCAACCGGGTGTTGGGATGATTTGTTGCCAAGTACTCTACTACCAGCTTACCGGTAAAGCCTGTTGCACCCCACACCACAATGTCGTATGCTCGATTGGACATCTGCCCCCCTGACTGAATATGTACTATACCCAATCTATTATCCCATTCATTCGGATACGCGATGTCCAAAAGACAATTGACCATTGACGATATAGAGCTGTGCCAAACAGAAGACCAATCTTGGACAGTTCTCCACAAAGAACTCGATGCCCATTACAGATCCACACACGGTGCGGAATCGGAATCCGAGTGGGTATTCATCAACGGCACGCGACTTCTTGAGCAAAAACAGTGGAACATCGCTGAGCTGGGTTTTGGTCTCGGTACAAATATTGCCACTGTACTGAAAGTTCGAGATACCTTAGTCGCACCACCGCCACTTCACTACATCGGGATCGATCACCAACCCATCCCGAGTGCCTTACTTTTGGAACTCATGCCGCAATCCAAGCATCGAGACTGGCTTGTCGCGTTGCTTAAACAAATAGAAGAAGGGACCGCTGTTGCTATAGTGGATATTGAAGAAGAGAATGTGAGGTTGGAATTGCACAGCTGTGACATCTCGAATGTCACCCTCACAGAGAAATGGGCGACCGCCTTCTTCCATGATCCCTTTGGTCCAAGCACCAATCCCGAGGCGTGGGGTGTAGACATCTTTGGTCGCATCCACTCTTGGATGACACCGGATGGAGTCTTAGCTACATATGGTGCTGCTGGTCACGCGCGTCGTGCAATGGCCAGTGCAGGTTTTTGGACAGCCAAGACAAAGGGCTTTGGACGAAAACGAGAAATGACCATCGCCAGCCCAAGTGACTCTTGCCTCTCCCATGGTACAGTGATTCGAAAATATCCACCCTACATGGAATACAGATGACACGCATCGCAATTGTTGGTGCAGGCTTGGCCGGATCCAGCCTAGTACACTGGCTTTTACAATCAGGCTTTGAAGGAGAACTGACACTCTTCGATGCTAATGATCCGATGACCGCTTCTGTAGGTCCGACGTTGCTCTGTCACCCTTTTCCCGGACGCTCTCTGGCACCACACCCTCATCTTCATCACGCAGTTGCGGCGACACTTGAGCTATTGAACGATTGGAAACAGATGGCTCCAGAGTTGATTCGACCCACGAACATGTGGAGACCCCTCAAAGGCAGCAATCTGAAAAGACTCTCTCAATCTCATCGCGATTGGTGGATCAAAGGGGGTAGACACACCGCAATAAACCCATGGATAAACAATCCACCCACTATTGAATCCGTAACGGATAGTGATCTTGACGCCATTCCATCATTCAACACCCCCTATCCCGCTCTCAAAACTGGTCCAGCGTTCGCGATTGATGCAGGAGAACTCTTTCCACTTGTCCATCAATCTTTTCAGAGTCAAGGAGTCTCTCTTGTCGAAGATACCGTCCACAATATCACTCGACATAACGATCAGTGGAGTGTCGAAACATCGTCAGAGAAAAAGTGTTTTGATCAAATCGTTCTCGCTTTTGGACGTCAAACGAAGTCTTGGTTCCCGCATCTAGATATCACATTGCAAAGTGGTAGTTTGATGAAATCCAAGCCAAAACAAGAAACCCCGATTGAATCTCTAAGCCTGAATGGGCTCCACATTGGACAGCATCACGATGGGGATTGGGTATTTGGTTCCACCCGCTGGAGTTCAATTCGTCCTCACTTAGATACGGAAAAGCAAGAACTGTTACAGAGACTCAAAGACACTCTGCCATTTGCTCCTACCATGAAAGAAGACGGGTCGCGCATCTGGTCCGGTACAAGAACCATCTACGGTTCTGATCGGATGCCACTCTGTGGTGAATTGCCGCAACACCAAAACATTTTCGTATTGACAGCGCTCGGGTCCAAAGGATGGTTGTGGGGTCCATGGACCGCAAAACTCTTGCAGATGCGGTTGCAAAATAAGAAAGAAATAGATGGCTGGAATGTCGTGGACTTGATGAGAGCCAATGCCGAGGATGGTTGGTACAGTCCATCTATTGAATCGTAAATCGCTCAATTTGTAAGTTGGAATGACTTTTGCAAACCCAATCAGTGACACTACAAAAGCACTTGATGGCATTCATTGTCGCGCCAATGTCCTCAAGATTTGCTGACCCACAGCTTTAGATGTAGTGAATCTCGGTTGTGGGTCTTTTTTTCAATCGTGGGTTGCTTTTCATCCACTCGAGGTTTCGGTTATGACAACATTACCATTCAAGTCTTGGAGTAATCATGCGTGCCATTGTTCTTCCCACTATTAATGAGCCTCTCACTGTACAAGATGTATCATCACCAGTCTTGAAAAAAGGCGAAGCAAAAGTCAAACTCAGTGCAGCCGCTTGGAACAAACGCGATCATTGGATATCCAAAGGAAAATATCCCGGCATCCAAACGCCAGCTGTGCTTGGGTCTGATGGGTGTGGTGTGGTGACGGAGTGTCCAGATGAACCTCTATGGGTAGGAAAGGATGTCCTCATATGCCCTAGCCTCAATTGGGGAAATAATCCTTCCTATCAAGCCATGAATTACACGATATTGGGCATGCCAACACAAGGCACTGCCGCCACTGAAATCTGTGTCCCAATCGCAAATCTCGCTGAGAAACCGACTCATTTATCGAATGTTGAAGCAAGTGCGATTCCATTGGCTGGGTTAACGGCTTGGCGAGCCGTATCCACCAAAGCAAATATCCAATCTGGTGAGACGGTATTGATCACTGGCATCGGCGGCGGAACGGCTGTTTTTGCCATGCAATTTGCGCTGGCGATGGGCGCCACTGTATTTGTTACTTCTTCTTCTACCTCGAAGATTGAACGCGCTGTATCATTGGGAGCTGCTGGTGGTGTATTGTATACCGAAGAGGACTGGGGAAAACAGTTGCAACGACTAAAACCTCGAGGTTTTGATGCCGTGATTGACTCTGCCGGTGGAAATGGTTTTGGTACCCTTATTCGATTGCTCGGAATGGGAGGACGACTGGTATTCTTTGGTGGCACAGCAGGAAAATGGCCCGCACTTTTGCCTCAGTACATGTTCTTTAAGCAGATATCGATACTGGCGACCACGATGGGTACCCCAGATGAATTTAAAGAGATGGTCAGTTTTATTGCGAAACATCAAATTGTGTCGATTGTCGACTCTACATTTGATATGAGCGATGCCCAACAGTCTTTAGAACGTCTCTCTCATCCCGATCGTTTTGGAAAAGTCACCCTTCGCATTCAATAGTTAGTTTTCTGGTGCCGGTTGGGGAACCTCTAACCCCAAGACTTTACTCGCCAAAACCATCGCAACAAACTTAGGCATGTCGACGGCATTGCGCCTGAACATTCGACGTGGTTCTTGCTTCCATCGATACGCCCATTCCAAACCAGCGCGCTGCACCCATCCGGGAGCTCGTTTGAATTTCCCTGCGACGACATCAAATGATCCCCCTACCCCCATGCAGAATGGGATGTTCATGGTCTCTCTCCACCGGCCGAGGAAAATTTCTTTTTTGGGACTTGATATGGCTACAAAAAGCATGTCTGCCTGAGAGTCCCGAATATCTTCGGCAATTTGTTGTTCATCCGACTCATTGAAATATCCATTGCGATATCCAGCTATCTCGAGCTTGGGATACTTTTGACGATAGTGAGACACCGTTCGTTGTACCACTTCTTCTTGAGCCCCTAGAAAATACGGTTTGAATCCATGTTCGGCAGCCAACCCAATTAGCGATTCCATCAAATCAATCCCCGTGACGCGTTCAGGCAAAGGACGCCCCAACAGTTTCGATGCCCATATCACCCCAATCCCATCAGCATTGATCACCTCACATTTTGAGAGGGTGTGCATAAACTCTGGATCTTCTACCATGCGTAGGATGATCATGGTATTGATGGCCATGTGCTGAATTTTGTCACCTTGCTCGATGCTGGTCTGTATCCGGCGGATGGTTTCTTGCATGGTTATGGCATCTACCGGTACACCCATAAATGCCGTTCTATCTTTTAACATGTGCACTCCCAACTAACTTCACACACTCTATCGACATGAAACTGTTCAAGCAGTAGCAAAAATCGCATAATATTGCAAATACTTCACTTACGTTGAAGGTCTATTTTAGAGAATTTCAATGCACACTCCATAAAAATTGTATAGATCTTCCACGTGATGCCGAAGAATAACCGCATACACAGAGTGGGAGAACGCTATGAAACGAGTCTTGGTGGTGGGTCCGTGGGCCGGAACTGGAGGGGTACACACTTTTATGCGTAATCTGTGCATCCTGTCGAATTTAAATGAGCGTTGGGAATTCCAGCAATTTGATCTGTCTAGGCCTCCTAAGAAAACGATTGACAACAATGCGTACAACTTTCTATCTAGCGATCCAAAACGACTGATAAAGAGCCTTTTGGTTACGGGCGGACATTTCGGAAAATTTCCGCTGGAAGTCCGAAAAGCCGATGTGGTCCAAATTCAAGCATCTGACCACTATGCCTTTTGGGAGCCGCTGTTGTATGCTCGGGTGGCGAAGTTACTTGGAAAACCCGTTGTCGTCCGGTTTGGGGGGTCTTTTGATAAGTTTTATGCTTCTTCCACTCCAACGCAGCAGAAAATGATTGAACGAGCGTTGCAAATTCCAGATGGACTGGTGGTATTGTCACACTGGTGGAAAGATCACTTCTCTCAGTACGTTGACGGCTCAAAGGTACACGTCATTCACAACGCAGTACCAACCCCTCCCACTCCCATCGACAGAAACTCTCGAGAAGGTAAACCTGTTGTGCTTTGGATTGCAGGGTTTGAAGCGAAACGCAAAGGAATTGATGTCATGTTGAATCTCGTAGAGCGATTGCACCACAAGGCTCATTTTTTGTTTATCGCCGTCACAGATCAAGTCCGAGAAGTGATCGCTGAACGGGGACTGACTGAACACGTTGAAATGCACGGCGTTCAAAAACGAGAAACCTTGAACGAGGTGTTCTACCCTCGAGCAGATATCTTCATGCTTCCATCTTTTGGTGAAGGGTTTCCCAACTCGATGCTTGAAGCCATGGCGGCTGGTTTACCATCTCTCAGTACCCCTGTAGGGGCCATCCCAGAGGTATTGGTTCCAGGAGAACATGGGTACATCAATGACCCTACTGACGCCGATGGCTTCTTTCGAGACTTAACAGATTTGCTCGACAATCCAGAAAAAAGACGCGCGATGGGTCAAAACAGTTATGATCTGGTATCTTCAACATACCATTTGGATACAGTCTTTGAAAGATACACCAATCTTTGGCAACAATCCATCTTCACCCTAGCGTAGAGTCCATCATGACCACTAAAGAAGACCTCCTCAAATACATAGACCGACTCGAACAAGATATCCAGACTCTTCGGAAAATGGTTGTATCACTGCAGGACGATTCCGAAACAGAAGAAAATAGCGAACCCATCTCGGCTATACTCATTGATACAGAGTCGCCAGAAGACCTGACCGCACAGTTTTTGGTGGCCGCACAGCAACCTGACAGTGCCTCTCGCGATAAACTACTGGTACAATTGCTACACAGTTCGATCATCAAACACCCTCCTGCAATGGACAGCTTCCTCAGATTTAGTTTCAAAACGCTGCAAAATCGCTGGAGTGACTACTTAACCGATTCTTCTGATCCGCACTCCTTTACCATCACGCGTCAGCAACGAAATGACCGAGGCGAATTGTCAGACTTGCGAATCTATTTGCAGGCCTCTCACCGCTCTCCGTGTCCCATTACCTTCCAACAGGACCCACTCTGCGAGATGCAATGGCGAGTGATCTCATCTTCTCTATAAGAGAACCTGCATTCAATCCATTCGAGACGAAGAAAGAAGATCTATCCTGCAATTGACGAACCCTTTGAATAATGACACATTGTATGAAAACCACACCATTCATGTGAGAACCATACATGTCTGACTTAGCGCAAGACATCCAGCAGGCAGAAGATAAAGACTCTGAAACAACGACGGATACCCAAACCGGTAACTCTGAACAAGATATCCTGGGCAACACTGCAGTATTGGATATCTTAGGATTTTCAGATACCCCCCCAGCCTTGGAGGGTTCAGCTCGAGATGTCTATATGCAACATGCTGAACGAACCCCCGCAATGATGGTCGGCTTGACACAGGTTCAGCAAATAGACATGGAGATGTTTCTGCGCAATTGGAGTCGAAATCGAAATCGATATGAAGAGGTTAGCCAAGCAACCAATATGCCGGCAGAACTCATCGCCGCACTTCACTGGCGAGAGAGCTCCGCTAATTTCAACACCTATTTGCATCAAGGTGACCCTCTCGGAAGACCTGCTGTCAACATACCCAACAATATACCGGTGTTCTACGAGTGGGAAGAGGCTGCGAAGCATGCATTGAATATGGACTATCACAAAAATCGCCAAGAGGACTTGGAAATCAATCAAGACACTCAAAATCCAAACGCCTTAGCAACCTATGCTGAAACCTACAATGGTTTAGGATACTTTCAACGTGGTGTTCCGAGTCCTTACGTCTATTCTGGTACGGATCAATATATGTCTGGCAAATATGTAGCCGATGGACAATATCGCTCGGGAACAGTCGATCAGCAAATAGGGGTCATGCCCTTACTTGGTGCTCTAGATGCCATTCAAACACCACAAGACATGTCTCCCAAAGCCATCAACGCCGATTTTGCTTGGAGTCGCGTTGCCAATGGTTCCAAAGTCTTACGCAAAGGAGATTATGGACTGGAGATTGAAGCTCTGCAATCAAAACTGCAGCAGCTTGGATACAACATCAACAGTATCGATGGAGACTTTGGGAATAAGACAAGACAAGAGGTCATCCAGTTTCAAGGGGCCACAAATCAAGTCCAAGATGGTATCGTAGGTAGGAATACTGCTACGTCTATCGATGATGCCTTAAAAACACCATCCTAGTTCATACCTTGTTCCGAACAACATCGAATTCAATAAAGCGATGTAGGAGAATGATCAACTTCAATAGATAAGGTCAGACTCTTATATGATCACACCACCCATTTGTTCAGATCTATACACACAAACTAAACAAACGTTTAAAAATTATATCAATCGATATACATAAAATTGGTATTGGATTTATAAAGACTCACTCCATCATTTTTTCGCTACCTCTTAAATGGATCAAAGATTTTATTTTCGAAACTTTTTTATTTTTTTTGTTTTGCTATAGGATCGAGAATCTCGATCACCTGATCATTCGGTCAAATTATGACCTTCAAAAACACTTGACAAGTAAAGATTTATGGGCAAAAATATCAGTAAGGGAAATAGGAGGATTTCATGTCCATTGAAAAAT
>CALDQI010000251.1:0-5600 GCA_937911635.1 uncultured Pseudomonadota bacterium
ATTGAGATTGGACACGACGCAATTAATGGTGGGCAAAGCACCCCGCACACCATGAAGACGACGACCAATATGAATCATCGTTTGAACGGCTTCATCCCATGCCCCTTCATACTCACAGATATAGTCAAAACGCTCAGGATACAGACTATCCAGCGAAATAGAAAAATTTCGCACGCCAAAATCCAACATCTCATCCAGCTGCTTTTTGTTGATCCCAATACCATTCGTTAGCACTCGTGTATTTAGACCTTCTTTCACAAAACAATGGACCAAATCTGCCAGGTCTTCTCGAGCAAACGGTTCACCCCCACCCAATGACACTTGTACAACACCCAATCGCTTCATTCGCTGTGCAACTTCAGTTACTTCTTCTATGCTCAGTTCTTCCTTGGCATTCCCGTACCGCCAGATCCCGCACATCTTGCAGGTCAAATTGCATCTATGGGTCACGCCAAAGTGAGCGTACACAGGCACACTTTGTGTCGTAACAGCTCTCGCGAGTCTTGTATAATTGCGAATTGAGAATTTCATGGTGACTCCAAATCACGGTTTCACTGCATAGCGTACCACATTTTAGCCCAACTCGGAACAAGCCTCAATCACCGACTGGGCAATATGCTCTCGATCCTTTAAAGACAAGTTCGGATGTACCGGTATATGAAGCAGTTCCGCATTCGCTTTCTGAGCATTTGGACAGTTTGAGGCAAATTCCGGAAACAGATCGTGGTGTGCCATATCGTTCATATATCCTGTAGTGGTATCGACCCCTCTTGAACGCAGTGCTTCAGCAAGTTTCTGACGATCTCTGTGGTGCACAACAAAACTCATGTAAATCGGCTCCGACCCTTCAGGATACTGAGGAACTTCTAAGTTCGCTACCGAATCCAACTTGGCATCTAGATAGGCTCCATTGACAATGCGAGAACTGTTGAGTTCCTCAATTCGACCAAGCTGTTTCAAACCCACTGCCGCTTGAATCGCCCTCGCCTTACCATGACTCTGATAGTACGTCGGAAGTGTGTCGTAACGACACTCTGGCTCTCCAAATCGCTCGTGAATCGGGTCTTTACCCAATTTATTACCCATCACGACCATCGGATGGACCGTCGCCCAATACACCTTGGGATGCGTTGCCACCATCATCGCCACACCAGTCATCGCCTCTCTAAGAGATTTCTTCAGTGGGGCATAATCCCCTTGTTGAATATCGGCTCGTACAAAATCTGCCACAAACTTATCATCTGTGGTGATCATCGCTCCGGAAAGCGAGGTGATATTTTTTGTCAAACCGAAAGTATAATACGCAGCATCACCAAACGATCCCACACGTTGACCATTGAAGCGCCCACCTGTTGACTGTGCGCAATCTTCAATCACCTTCACGCCATGCTTCTCAGCGATTTCGTTTATTCTCCCCATGTCACACGGGGTTCCAAACAAATGTGTGGGTACAACGGCTTTTGTGCGTTCGGTAATCGCCGCTTCAAAGGCATCGGGATCAAGTACGTGTGAATTGAGCCCAATATCGGCCAGAACAACCTTGGCACCTGTCAGCGGTGCCATTGCTGGAATCGCATAATACGTCAGTGCTGGAATGATTACTTCATCTCCCTCACCAATACCAAGCGCACTCAACAGAAGATAGAATCCATACCGTGCAGACGGAACCATAACCGCATATTTGGCGCCAATATAAGAGGCAAACTGATGTTCAAAACGTCGGACCTTCTCATCTGAATGGTCCGGCAACAAGACTTCCTTTGCCGAGATTGCAGCTTCACGCCACGAGAAACTGGGACTAAAACGAGGAATTTTTCCAAAGGCCATTCGCGCACTCCTTCACATTTAATGCACCGTTGATTCGTTACAACAAACATTTTACTGTAACCCAAAAACCAGACTTGGCATCCTTGAGGTTTTTGGAATATATTCCCATGTACAATTTGCAATCGCAATCAGTTTAGCGACTGACTTTTACGTGGAGTTTTCCAATGGCACTTCTACCAATCTTAGAAGCACCACACCCAGTTTTGTCTAAGAAAGCCCGACCGGTTGCCGAGAATGAGTTTGGAGCAGAGTTGGTTCAGCTACTCAACGATATGGTTGAAACGATGTATGATGCTCCAGGTGTCGGTCTTGCTGCACCACAGATTGGTGATTCTCGACGCATCTTGGTTGCAGATCCTAGCAACAACGATGACCACGATGCTCCAACTGTCTTCAAAATGGTCAACCCAAAAATTATTCACAAAAGTGTCTCCTTGATTTCTTATGAAGAGTCTTGCTTATCAGTGCCAGAATTCTATCTGAACGTTAAACGCTATGAGGAACTAACCGTTGAATGGAAAGACGGTATGGGCAATACACACCGTGAGATATTCTCTGGATTTGCCGCCATCGTATTGCAACATGAGATGGATCATTTGGAAGGGGTGACCCTATTGGACAAAAGCAGTAAATTCAAACGCTCAAGATACATCTCCAGAGTCAAAAAACAACGTAAAAAGGCACGGAAATGAAAGTAGTCTTCATGGGGACGCCAGACTTTGCAGTCCCAACGTTGAACGCCCTTGTAGACGCAGGACACGACATCCTATGTGTCGTTGCACAACCAGACAAGCCAAAGGGGCGCGGAAAGAAACTCGTCTCTCCCCCCACGATTCAACGGGCTCGCGAGTTGGGTTTGCCAACCAAGCAACCTCGTGCAGTACGACGTGGACCCTTTGTCGAATGGATGAAGGGTTGTGGAGCGGATATAGCGATAGTAATTGCCTACGGACGCATCTTAGTATCAGATCTACTCGAAGCGCCACGCTTGGGTTGCATCAATGTGCACGCCTCTCTGTTGCCAAAGTACCGCGGTGCTGCACCAATTCACTGGGCAATTATCGAAGGAGAGACCACAACGGGTGTCTGTACCATGCAAATGGACGAAGGTATGGATACGGGCGATGTGCTTTTGCGTAAAGAAACAGATATCCCAACCGATCAAACAACCGCTGAATTGTGGGATCGATTGGCCAATATGGGTGCAGAATTACTCGTGGAGACTCTGGAGAAGTTAGATTCCATCACTCCAACGCCTCAAGACCACACTCGTGCTACACATGCGCCTCTCATTCAAAAATCGCTCGGACACATCGATTGGAGTCAGTCTGCTCTACGGCTACACAACCTGATTCGAGGATGTGTGTCTTGGCCGGTAGCCCAGTGTGGGTTTCGGGAGAAAACCGTAAAGATTTGGAAAGCACGAGTATCCACCGTTCAATCGACGGAAGCCGCTGGGACCGTTGTACAAATCAAACCGAGACCGATCATCAGTACTGGAGACGGTTGCTTGGAACTCTTGGAGATTCAACTTCCCGGTAAAAAACGATGTGAGGCATCGGCATTGGTAAATGGATTCCAACTCAACATCGGTGAGATACTGACATCCATTTCATCTTAATGATGCAATCCCAAGGAGGGTGCAATGACATTGGTCAGTCCATCGCTGCTTTCAGCAGACTTTGCCAACCTCGAGTCTGAAATCGGGACAATCCCCAATGCCGATTGGTTACACATTGACGTCATGGACGGATCTTTTGTACCCAACATCAGCATTGGCCTACCGGTAGTCAAAGCCATTCGTCCCATCACAACAAAGCCACTGGATGTGCACCTCATGATCGTCAATCCAGACAACTACATTCAAGCGTTTAGGGATGCTGGAGCGGATATTATTACCGTTCATGCCGAGGCGTGTACACATTTGGATCGAACCATTCAAGCCATTCGTCAAACAGGCGCCAAGGCCGGTGTGGCACTCAATCCACACACTCCAGAGCACGTCCTAGAATACGTACTCCCTATGCTGGATTTAATTCTGGTGATGACGGTAAATCCTGGCTTTGGTGGGCAGAGTTTAATTGACCGAGTCTTTCCAAAAATGGAACGACTTCGCAATCGCATCGATACGGAAGGTTTATCGACGCTCATCGAGGTCGATGGGGGGGTCAAAGTAGAGAATGCTCACCGTTTCACAAATGCAGGAGCTCACGTACTGGTCAGTGGTTCGGGAGTCTTTAAGTCTCCAAACCGCATCGAAACCATTGCACAACTGCAACGCTCCTAATCTTCTAATATTTATTAAACATGCCTACTCTTGATTAAACATGACTGTATCAAGTTCTTGTGCGATCATGCGGTATCCAATCACCTTCGGATGTACATCATCAAAGAAGAGTTTTCGCGCATCCCCATTCATGAAGTACTGAGGCATATCTGCAATGGGAGCCCCATATTGCTTCGCAGTATCTCGCATCACTTCCCGATATCCTTCTCTAAAATCCCCAGTGGTTCCGTTGATCGTGTCGTGCACTCCAGGAAGAAGAAGGAATGCAACCTTAATATCTCTCTCCTGAGCCATCTCAACCATAATACGAAGATTGCGTCGATAATCCGATAGCGGCACACGATTCGTTGGAGCCAATACAGGGCCCAAACCAAAACCGACATCGGGTGCATCAGCCGGTGTGTATTTCCATTTGTTGTACCACACCTGAGATACCATATAGAGCCTTGAATGATACTTCCAAGCCATTGGTACCTTACCGTACCGTGTCGCATCAGGTGCTTCTGCTCCTTGTGTATCTGACCAAAGAGTTCCAATAATCAACCACTCTGGTTGATAGTCTAAGAGACGCTCATCAAGAAGGCGGATCACTTGCCAAGATGAATATCCCGGACAGCCCGCATTCAGAACACGCCAGTTGTCCTCTCGCTTAGCGATGATGCGTTCTAGTTGACCAGAAATATTCTCTTTATCTCGAACTCGGACACCATAAATCGATGAATCTCCAACAATCAAAATACGGTGTTCTTCATTTGACTCAAAAGGTATCTCTGGATTTCTGAGTCCTCTAGAGTTGACGTGAGTCATCTCAGGAACTCCAAACTGACGATTGTCTCCTTCTTTGACACGCCAACCAACCAATGCATCTCCAATCATATTGGGTTCGCCTGGCAATGCCTCTCCTGGGGCGACATCTTTACTCTTGTCTGGGGGCAACAGTTGCGGGCCCCAGGTTCGAGCAGCCCCTTCTAGGACACCACCTAAAATCAATGTCAATATGGTAACCCAAACAGTCATCTTACCTAGACGCACCACCTACTCCTTACACATTGACACTAATGTACATCGTATTCATGAGGAAGTACACTACCAGTATCCAACATTAACAATACCCATAACACCACAACGACAATGGCTAAGGCCAAAGGTATCATCCACCAGCGAAAGTCTTTTCCCATTCCCACAGCATAACACACTAGACCACTGATACCATCAGTCTATGGTCTAGTTTTATGACAGGCTCATCGACGTCTCAAAACATTTTGCAGGACCAAGCCAATCTCTTTTGATAAGTCAGGAATGGGAATGCCGCCCTTTGCGTGAGGATAATACTGCTCAACGTGACTGGTATCTGCCCCCAATCCAAGACCTATCAAATGTACAGTACTTTTGATCCGTGACACAACTCGGTGCAATTCAGCATCCGCATTGGGTCCAACCGGTTGACCGTCACTGATAACAATCAACACATGCTCATCCGTCGGCT
>CALDQI010000252.1:0-3734 GCA_937911635.1 uncultured Pseudomonadota bacterium
TGTAGTGAGTGACTTTACAGACGGCAGAAACAATATGGCGCCTGAATACTGTGCAAAGGCTTTGGCCGTGTCATCATCTATAGATGTCAGTCCGTTCAAATGCAAGGCTGTATTGTTGGCGTGTAATACAAGCGCTTCAGCCGTTTTAGCATCGAGGTCAGACACTCCATTTATCTCCAGTTGACTCCCCTCCCAAGAGCTCAAACCCTTTGCGACATCTACTGACAATTCGGTCAGACCATTAAGGTATAGATTCGGAGTCTCACACGTAGATGGTCCACTGGGGGTCAGTTTCCACAACACATCTCGGATGGGTTTTGGCTTTGTATAAATCCATACGGACAACCAATCCCAGAAGGGAGTTTCTTCAGGACGAGGTCTCCACTGTCCAATCATATCAGCTTGTTCGGGCGTTAAAACGGTGAGACCATTCAAATCCAAATCACAAGGTTCTGAGGTAAGCCACCTTTGTATGGTAGCCTCCGCCTTCGAATCCAGCTCTGTCAGTTGAGGAAGTTCGTCCGCATCATATCGACATCCTGTGAATATTGCAGAGAGAGTAATAGAAAGAATACATCGCTTGTTGTTTGGTTGCATACCCAGTATCACGATGATGTTCTCTAGATTCAGACAGAATCTACGCGATAGAATGTCACCGGTATACCTGCATTGGAAAATTGTGCGACACTTTGGGAATTTGAAGACACCAATCTAGCCTTTCTAGAATCGGTTGCAATGAAGTACAGCCTCCACTGTGGAAACTGATTCCGATGGGTTTGACCAAGCCAATGATACACCGCATCCGTTCTGTTTCCAGATCCCATGCCATAGGGTGGATTGCATAGGATGACGCCTTGTTCTGTACAGCCATCAAAATGAGCTGGTGTTAGATTTCGAACATCGCATACAACCGCGCCCACTTTTACATTGGCGACAGTGGCATTCTGAAGTGTTTTCTGTACCGATGGCTCATCTCTATCTGACCCAAAGAGTTTGGGCAGTTCTCCAGACGGTTCAAACCGTGCCTTTGTCCACGGGACGTTCCAAGAGTCAAACACCCACGGTGAATCCTTAAAAACGCCATGGTTTGCGAAACGCATGCCTGCCTCAATCAACACCGTCCCAGAACCACAAAAGGGATCTAAAATCGCGTCTGTAGGTTTGCACTCCGCCAGCCAATGTAAACATTGTGCCCAATTTTCTCGAATGGGTGTTTTCACGTTGCTCTGTCTCCACCCTCGTTGATGAAGAGGCTTATCGTGAAGAGCGACCGACACCCATAACTTGTTCTCAAACAGACGAATCAACACGGGTAAAATCGGAGCACCCTCTCTCGATTTACCCAAAATGACCCTCAACATGCGATTCGCTTTCTCTTCCAATACATCTGAACGATTGAGTTTGGATTTTCGAGTCCGTACCTGCAATCGCACATTGGCATTGTCTGGAAATACGGACCAATCTACGCTATCGAGTAATTTTCTAAAATCGGACAATGAGCGAACTGCACGACCATTTATCAGCTGCCAACGGATCGCTGTTGGGGTTCGAAGCCTCGTCAGTTGAACGACCGAAGAATTTGAAACTTTTGTATACACACCACCTGTAGATGGAAACGCAGGCAGTCCAAGGGAGTCCAACTCTCTTGAAACGGCTTGTTCCAACCCATTGGCCACAACACAAAAAAACTGATGCAAAGTATTCATATCCCGCTTCCTATTTTGAGGTTCCTCTTGACGAATGCCCGAAACACTATACTCTAATCAAGGAGAGAGGCACAACCAAACAATGAATAGAAACAAACACACAACGCACTTCGGTACGATGCGGTATGAAATTACTGGTATCAAGAAGGACTTCGTTAGAGACATGTATCACACCTTGATGCGAACTTCATGGGGCAAACTCATTTCGCTGGCATTTGGTCTATATGTCGCTTCAGCCATATTCTTTGCCATCTTATTCAACCTTGGGACTGGTCATGTTGGCGGTGCTGAAACACCACTTGAGTTGTTTTGGTTCAGCGTGCAAACGTTGAGTACCATAGGGTATGGTACGATGCATCCTGCAACAAATTGGGCGCACATTCTAGTGCTCGTAGAATCTTTTGTAGGTCTGGTTGAAACAGCCATTGTGACCGCAGTACTGTTTTCCAAGTTCTCTCGTCCCAAAGCCCGTGTAGAGTTTGCTGAACACGCTGTCCTGTTTGAAAGTCAAGGTCGTCTGTATCTTCAAATTCGGTTTGCCAACGCACGTGGATATGCCATTGTGAATGGAAAATTACACCTCTCAGCTTTGGTGAATCACCGTGACACACATGACCAACCTGTCCGCCGAATGATCAGTCTGCCACTCTTGCAATCTAGCATTCCATTCTTTGGCCTGAGTTTTACCGCAACGCATTGTTTATCGGACGGTTTATTTGCGGGTAAAACGATGAAGGAAATGCATGAAGAGCTGTTCCTCCTCATCATCTCCTTTCAAGGTATTGATGAGATATTGGAGCAAGAAGTTCGCGAGCAGCACTTCTATCGTCCAGAAAAGATTCTCGAGCACACACGCTATAACGACATGGTTGTCCCTCATGATTGGGGTGCCGAAATGGACCTCGACCAGCTCAACAACGTTATTGGCGAAAACGTATTTGAGGTCCCTGATAGCGTTGCCCAGCAATCAGAGTTTGCTGAAGTTGAACAAGGGTGAACTGTTTTACATAAAGACGACAAATCGGATATAGTAATTGAGTCTGTTCACCACGTCGCGATATCGAGGTTCTCATGAATTGGTTCAACACTTCTCTTGTGTCTATGGTTTTGGTTGCTTGCGGAGACAAAGACACTGGTTTTCCGGAGGCTGAATACGAGGAAGGTTCCACTCCCGGTGATTGTACGGACGACTTTGACAATGACTTCGATGGACTCAAAGACTGTGAGGACGATGGATGTTCTGAGGCAACCGTTTGTCTACCCGATGAAGAACGAGACATCGACGAAGATGGCTTCACTCCACTAGATGGGGATTGCGATGACAATGATGCCAGTATCTATCCAGGTGCCGAAGATACTTGGTATGACGGTGTAGACTCTGACTGTGCTGGAAACTCAGACTATGACCAAGATCAGGACGGACAGGATGCGATCGAGGGTGGCGGCACTGATTGCGATGATACCGACTCCTCCGTATATGATGGAGCGGAAGATGAATGGTACGACGGTATTGATTCCAACTGCGATGGTGCAAGCGACTATGATCAAGATGAAGATGGTGAGGATACCATTGAGAGTGGAGGCACAGACTGTAATGATACCAACCCCAACATCAACAGTACAGCTACCGAAGTTTGGTATGACGGAGTCGATCAAAATTGTGATGGACTCTCAGACTTCGACCAAGATGGCGATGGACAAGACTCTAGTGAATATGGTGGACCAGACTGCAATGACCTGACGGTCGCCGTATATTATGGTGCATCTGAAACTTGGTATGACGGCATCGACTCAAACTGTGACGGTCTCTCAGACTATGACCAAGATGGCGACGGGCAAGATTCTGCAAACTTCAGCGGCACCGATTGCGACGATACCAACGCATCTATTTACGAAGGGGCTCCAGACGCTTGGTATGACGGCATCGACTCAGATTGTGCGGGAAATTCGGACCATGACCAAGATGGAGATGGACAAAACACCACTGCAGTCATTGGTGGTACCGATTGCAATGATACAGATCCCAGC
>CALDQI010000253.1:0-2686 GCA_937911635.1 uncultured Pseudomonadota bacterium
CAATCCATTTTCTGCCTACAAGGGGTCAACCTCTGGTGTGCGGTCTGTTACGGAACTCGGAGATGGGGCAGGCAGTGTTGAAGATATTCAGCGTCAAGGGCGTTGAGATGTTGGTCTGCTTCGATTTGGATGGGACTCTCGAAGACAGTCGAGCAGATATGGTGGCTGCCATTCAGCAGGTCCGCTCAGATCTGGGTTTGAACCCCAGAACTTACGATGGGCTTGTCCCATGGGTAAGTAAGGGGATGCCCAAGCTGTATGCCAATGGGTTTGATGATGTGGATGAGGAGATCTGTTCTGAGATTCCCATTCTTTATGCAGAGGCTTATGCGAAAGTGATCACTCAAAGCACGTGTTTATACGATGGAATTCATCAGATGTTGCAATTGCTAAGCGGAACTGTTTCTATGGCTGTGGTCACCAATAAGCCAGAGGGACTGTCTAGATTGCTCTTGCAAAAGTTGGGGGTACTCGACCACTTCATTACGGTGGTCGGTGGCGATACCTTTGACTTTGCAAAACCGAATCCCGGAATGTTAAAAGGGGCGATGGAGAGGTGTGGGCTTACCGGTCCTTGCATCATGGTTGGGGACAGTGCTGGCGATATACTTATGGCTCAGGCGTTTGGAGCGATACCTGTGTGGTGTGAGTGGGGGTACCATGAGGCATTGTCTGTGGTTCAACCGGACTATACGGTTAAAGAACCGTATGAAGTCACCGCTATTGTAGAATCGATGCTTACAGAAGATTGAACTGGATTGGAGAAGTGTCCTGAATCAAATCGAGTTCGGTCAGTAGGTCTATAACTTCCGTGTAGCTACACTGTGCACCGCAAAAGATGAATCCAACGTCGTTGAAATACAATCGGTCTGGTCTATTCAAATGCAGCCGAGAACCATCAAAGAATTGAGCAGAACCACCAGCGTTCTCAATCACAATTGAGGCCGCTGCCAAATCCCATATGGCACAGCCACCGAGTCTTTTCTTCGGTACCTTCATGTAAAAGGACCGTGGGTTCAAGAGGGTTTGAATGACATTCATAACGGCACCGCCGACAAACTGGATATCAAACCGGCTGGAGAGAGCAGGAAACCAAGGATGCTCTCTAAACCCTCTATCAAGTACCAGCGAAATGGGGTTGTCTACATCTGAATCTATATCAAGAGGAGTGTTATCAACAAGAACTGAATGACCAACAGTAGTCTGATAAAGGGTCTCGTTTGCTGGGTCGTAAATGACCCCAACAAGTGGATTTCCAGAACGATCTACCAAGGCAATAGAGACGGCAAAACCTTCTGTACCTTCACTAAAGAAGAGGGTTCCATCAATTGGATCCACTGTCCAAAATGCATGTGTACTCAGTCGACTGTCATCCTGACTACCTTCTTCGGCTAGCCATCCTAGGTTGTAGCGGTCTATTGTTGGTTTTAACATGTCGTAGATGATGTGTTGAGCCGCCTCGTCGACTTCTGTCACAATATCGGCTGCAGCGCTGCTCATCCCTTTTGATTCGATGAGAAATTCACCTTTCCACTTACTTCGAACATACTGACCCGCTGTTTTTGCTGCATGAATAGCACTGTTTAGAAGGTCGTCGTTGATATTGAATACAACGTTTTCTGTGATCTGATCTGCGGTACCTGTATTTTTGAAGTGGGAGGGGCTCCACCCCAAAATGAAGCGCTGGAAGTCGGCGATGGCTACGGGATAAAGGTCGCGCCATTCTGCTTCTAGCCGATTGGTGTCAACATCCGAATCCTTCAAAGCAGACCTTAGAACATCAAAATAACGGTTCAGAATGAACGCTTCTGACTCTGTTGCTTCCTCTTCAGTCATGCAGCTGCTGATGAAGTAAGCTAGGTCTTTCATACCACACCCTTGTCCAACATATTGAAAGTCTACAGCAGCGACAGAATTGCCATTGTCATTAAAGCAGAAGTTGGCCAACTTGGCATCTCCATGCACAATGGTTTGAAATTGAGTCGATTTCAAACGTGCATCGATGAAAGACGCAAAGGTATGTAGCCGAGTTCCTTGAATCTCTGTGAGTTCATCAGGGCGAGTGTCTAGATGCCAATAGGTTCCGCATTCCCATAATCCTTCGATTGGAAGCTGAATGTTGGCTGCGTGGAAGTGTGCCAACCAACGAATTACTGTTGTGATGTTGTCTTGAGTACAATGATACAGTCGATTGGAGTAGCCCCTCTGATGTAAATCTTCAAGCAAGATACAGGTGCCAGTCTCCGTGCGCCAAGAGCCTAGATGGACTGGCGTTGGAGATTCTGAATGTGCTATCCGTTTATTAAATCGATTGTACCAACACTCTTCCACTTCATAGGACCGTACCTTTCGCTGATTGGAGTGACTGTTTGCAAATCCTCGAGGGTGTTTCAGTTCTGTTGGGATTTGAATGAGTTTCAGTATTACGGTTGCATAGATCTGAGAACCACAAAGAGCGATTCGAAGCAGTGACCCATAATTGTTCCACAGCGGTTGAATCTTTTCTATTCTACCGATGGTTGTTGCATCGGTAATCGCAATGATTCGACTGCTTATGGATTCTGAAAGCATCGTCTACTAAGTCTGTATATGTGGCAAGATTAGATGAGTTCCAACAATACGGTAGTCTCTTGAGATACCTTTTCAACATCTTCTTTGGTAATCTGCTCATTTTTCGATATCTCAA
>CALDQI010000254.1:0-6787 GCA_937911635.1 uncultured Pseudomonadota bacterium
TGTTTTCGTCTCCGTCATTTAATCCGTCGCCATCAGAATCAGGGTTTAATGGGTCAGTACTGTCTACAATTTCATCGCCATCAATGACTCCATCACCATCAGAGTCGTCGTTGATGGGGTCAGTACCATTGGTGATTTCGTCATTGTCATCTATGCCATCGCCATCAGAGTCGGCGTTGTTTGGGTCGGTTCCGTTTGTGACTTCATCGCCGTCGTTGATGGTGTCGCCATCAGAGTCAGGGTTGAGTGGGTCCGTATTGTTGGTGTTTTCGTCTCCGTCATTTAATCCGTCGCCATCAGAATCAGGGTTTAATGGGTCTGTATTGTCTACAAGTTCGTCACCATCATTGACACCATCGCCGTCAGAGTCATCGTTGATGGGGTCGGCCCCGTTTGTGATTTCGTCGTCATCATCAATACCATCACCATCGGAGTCAGGGTTGGTAGGGTCCGTTCCATTCTCAATCTCATCCCAGTCGGTGATGCCGTCATCATCAGAATCGTCGTCATTTGGGTCAGTACCATTTGTGATTTCATCCCCATCACTAATTCCGTCACCATCAGAGTCTTCATTGTTTGGATCGGTACCATTTTCAAGCTCTTCATCATCGGAGACACCATCATTGTCACTGTCAGGTCGGTCGCTGTCAGAGTTGTTTGTTGTCTCATCAAGCATGATGGGACCTTTCAGTGTGTTTTCACAAGCAGTGAGCAAAAGAAGAGGCAATAAAAGTCGCATAATCATTCCATTGTTTGTCGACAACAGTCTATCGCATTTCAATGGGGTTTGAGTCTATCTTTAGACTACAGGTTCATATGTTTGACAAGACAGACATTGGTTCCAGTCATGAACTTTTGTAAATTTTACGAATATGTTGGGGGATCTTTTTGTATGAGAGATCCCAAATTGCATACGATCTACGTTGATATTTTCAAAAATCAACTGTCGATATAAATCATAAAAACCGATGGATTTTCTATGTCATTATCAATTTTTATATCCTGAAGTATCCAAAAACATACACGTTTCAAGTTATAGAATTTATAATATTTTAAACAATTTTTAGCATATTTTTTATTTCACATGCTAGAGTAGATAGTGTTCAAACGGCTTGTATATGTTGTTTATATGTAGGTGAAGGTACATTGTGAGCAATGTGAAAGGGACGTCTGAATACTTTACATTCAACAATAACAATGGGGAAACCATGAGTTTAAAACTTAGACTTATCGCCGCAACTTTAGTCGGCTCCATGGCAGCAACAACTGCTTATGCACAAAACAACAACACCGGTCAAATCGTCATCCAAGGTGTCGTTCCTGGCGCTTGGGAATTGACAGTATACGATATTACTTCTGGATACGACTTCGACCTTTCAACAGCAACTTCGGCTACCAGTGATGCTCGCGTAGGTACCATTCACGTTGCGACAAACGCTGCTACAACTACTGGTATCAATACCGTCGCAGCTGCTGGTACAATGGTTGTTGAATCAGCAAATGCTGGTCGTATGGTCAATAATCAGTCACTTCCAGGTGTTGCTGCTGATGCGATGGATTACCGCTTTGCATTGGTTGCCAACGCGATGAGCCCTGGTAATGGTACAATGGTTGTGCAATACGATAACCAAGCTGCACTGAGCACATTGGCTGCATATACAACTGATGGTACTGTGCGTCTTAATATGAACACTACACAACAGTTTCGCTTCGCCACTGGTGATGAAGCTACTTATGATGTAGTCATCACATTGGGTGATGGAGATTCCACAATTGACAACCGTCCTCAAGCATCAGGTGTCTACTCTGATACGCTTACTTTCACCATTATGGATGATGCTTGATCCGTCGTGGGTTAAATTAGCGTAGTGGTTGATCAACTCTATGCTATTCAAGGATACGTACTGATGATTTGATCGTCGGTGCGTATTTTTGTATGTACTCGAACTTATCAATAAACACGGATGACTGTCATGCACTTGTTCTTATTTCTGTTGACCTTTCTGTTTACCCAGAGCGCTTCGGCATTCAAAATCAAAATTATTGATTCTACCTTAGAACTCGATCGAGGGATGAACTCAACAACGGCAACAATCGTTAATGACAGTGAAAATATGATTGCCATTGAAGCCAGCGCTCGTGTGCGTCGTTACAATGATGATGGAAGTGAAGATCTGGATCTGCTAGCAGATGATTTAATCATTGTTCCAGGGCAAATGATCATTCCTCCGAATGGAGAGCAAGTGCTCAATATTCGGTGGACCGGTCCCAAAACGGTTGAAGCAGAAAAGGCGTATCGATTGTTGATAGAATATGTATCCATCGACGAAAACAAGCTGAAAGGGATTGATCCAGAGGGTCAAAAGGCAGGGGTTGTCATCAATTATCGTATTGGCAAATCATTCTATGTGAAGCCTAAAAATACAGAACCCAGTGTTTCTTTAACGGGTGTTCAAAAATTCACTCAAGAAGGTGTAGAAGGCTTGAGAATGTCATTTGAAAACATCGGTACGGAACATCAAATAGCCCATGTTATGAATGTAGAGTTTGAGACGGCATCTGAGGCTAAAATTACTGCTACATTTACCAAAACGGAGATGGGTAACAGCATCAACTTTCTCGCGAAGTCAGACCGAATTGTGACTGTTCCTGTACCAGAGGCATTGAAAGGTCAGGAGATTGTCTCTGCAGTATTGGTTGGTTTTGACCCTGTTGCTGATGAATGATCATCTTTGCAATTCCCAGCATGATTAAAGATTTCATTCGATGTAATTTATCCTCTCTATTTGAGGTAGAGTCCCCGTACAGTTTGGTTTCACTCTTCTCGACTTCGTGAGGCCACTCTATCAATCGGTTCTTCTTCAGTATTGGATATGAATACAACTCGTTTTATCATTGCCGTGTTGATTGTTGGCAAGTTATTGTTTGTCAGCCATCCAGTACAGGCTCAGCCAAAGCCAAAACAGAGTGATGAGTCTAAGGCGGATAAAGAGAAAGAAGATGAAGAGGATGAAGAAAATGAGGATTTAAGACTCGCCGTCAACACTGAAAATGATGGAACCGATGTACTTGCAAAGAACAATCCTGAGGCGGTGAGTAAAAATGATCCAGAGTCTGTAGCTAAAAGCGATCCGGAAGCTGTTTCAAAAAACGATCCGGATGCCGTAGCCAAAAGTGAACAGGAAGCCGTTTCAAAGAATGAACAAGAGGCCGTGGCTAAAAGTGAGCAGGAGGCCATGGCAGCAATGGATCCAGACAAAGATTTGGCTATCAATTATAGGCGGTCGGAGGAGGAAAAGGCTAAGGCCTTTATGAAAGCCTTTGGAATCGAAATGCCGACCATCTTCTATCCACATGAGATGAAAGTTATCTTGGATAGAAACATCACAGTTGTTATGATTGTGGATATCAACCCATATTCTGAAGAAGTCGTCTTTCGAACAGACAACTTGATGCCATTTCTTCAAGAATACTTACTCTTGGATCCACTCAACGAACACTTTGGTTTTGATCTTCCAGAGACCATTGATGAAGAGTTTCTTCGCCAAAAAGGATTCTCCATCGACATTGAGATGAAATATCAAAATATCGATTTGACCAGTCCTGTTGAGCTGAGACAGAAGCAGGATATTTTCGTCAGCTCAAGCGCTCGCCGTGTGCTGTCATTACAATCTCCGACGGGACCACAACCCATCAGTGGATACGTCAACATGACTCACGATCTGAATGTTGGTGCGGATACGTTGATGTACAATGGAAACTATCGCGGAAATGTGAATGTAGAAGACTGGGTGGTTCAAAGTGAATTGACTTACAACACTTTGGCAGAACAACGTACAATCATTTCTGGTGGTCGTGTCATCAAAGATTTTGAAAAGGAGGGCCTTCGCCTCACATTGGGTGATAATGGCTCTCCAAATCTTCGAACGGGACTCCAAAGACCTCCTTTGGTCAGTGGTTTTCAACAAACCCTATTTGGTGTCGATGTCAGCCACACCATTGGACTAGTTGGACCGAGAAGTCGTCCAGATGACTTCAGTCATGTGGTTGTTGTTCCAGAAGATGCCAGAGTGGAGATCAACATCAACGGTCGAAAAGTCTACAGTCGTCTATTACTGTCCGGAAAGTATGAACTTCATGATCTTCCTTTTCAAACTGGAAGAAACAACGTCGCCATTCTCGTGGTTGGTAGAGAGGGTGTTCTTTCTGAAAGCGAATTTGAATACTTTTATAATCCCAGTTTATTGGCAAAGGGCCAGCGTGAATTTCAAGGAACACTGGGCATGCCCTATAAGGGGGCAAGCAATATTGCCCAGATTGATGATCAGCGACTGGCTGGATTGGTCTACACTCGATATGGATTCACAAACCATATTGGTGGTACAGCTTATGTTCAAGCCGTACAAAACAAGATTGTCGCAGGGGGAATCGGAGAATATGCTTTTGAGTCCAATGTTGTATCAACAGAATTGGCGTATAGCAATAATGCTCAGGGTACATCGGGAAGCGCTCTAAATCTACAAGTGTACAGCTCAAATGCGGCGTATCTCACTCAAAATATTAAAATATTGCCCAGTTTTTATTCGCTGAGTCTTTTGCATATGTCTCGTTACTTTGATCCGACGTTGTTGGAGGGTTTTGTTGGAAATGAAACTCGGTTGGTTTTGGCCCCATCGATGTTTTGGCCCGTCAATCCCTACAGTCAAGTACAATTAACGGCCACCATTCAAAATCAGTACATGGGCGACAATATTCAAGCCTATAGAATTCGAACCTTTTATCAAATAGATGGATGGCAGTTCACAGCGTCTCTAGAACAGAGACTAAATCCACAAGAAAATGAACTGATTTTTCAAACAAATATTGTGTGGCGTCCCAGTAGAAACCCTCGAAACAGATACAACTATCGATACATAAGTAGCAGTGATCAACATATTTTCGCAGCCAACGTTCGCCCTGAAGACAACAACGCCATCAACTATCAGTGGACCAGTAGTGTGGTGGATCAAAATAACAATTCACATTTTGGACTGGTTCAGTATCAAACGATGGGTAGCAACATGGCTGGCACCATCAACATCACTGGCAGCAGCTATGGAGTCTCTGCTGGAGAAGTGGGCTTTAATTATTTTGGTCCACGGGCTTGCATTGACATCGCTCACGCAAGACGTTCGACGGGATTGAATACTTCCGTCAATTTGAATACAGCCCTTGCGTTCGTCGGAAAGCACTGGGGGGTTTCACAACCGATTCGGAACAGTTTTGCCATTTTATACCCCAACAACGAGGCAATGACCGATAGTAAAATCATCTTCAATGGAGGAAGTGTACTGGATAGATACAGTGCGGCAGTCTATCCAGCACTGAACAATCATCAAGCGATTGAATTGAAGATCGATGCGACTAATGTACCTCTTGGATTGGATTTGGGCTCTCAAAAGTACCTTTTGCAAAGCAGTCTAAACTCAGGTCAGGCAGTCCCTGTTGGGAAAGCTGGTGGTATTACGATAGCTCAAGCTACATTGCTGAATGCAGCTGGTAAACCAGTCGAAAGGGACGTCGGGTATTTTATATATGTTGAAGATCCATCGATGAAAATACAATTCTTTACCAATAGTAGTGGACGACTTTTTGTACAAGGATTGAAGTCTGGAGGGTATACGATTGAGATGTTGGGGGAGCGGTATGAACCCATTGTCGTGACCATTCCTAAGGGTGTAGAATCACCGTATCAACTGGGAGATCTGACGCTTACACTGCAAGAAAAGAAATCTGAAGAACCAGATGAGGAATCAAAAGATGCATTGGTTGACCCACCAGAGGACAATTTCGAGTCAACGGAATAAGGAGTGTGTATGTTTCGTATCATCGTTCAGTTTTGTCTACTCCTGTTTATGTTGTTGATCAGTCCCAATGCTTTTGCGACGTGCAATCTTCAAGTTGCTGGATTGGCTACGACGCAAACCGTTCAGATTGATGCCGATACAATTGGTGCTACGGCTGTAACGGTTACGGTCAATTTTACTGTTCAAAATACTGGATCTTCGTCTTGCTACTATTTTCTCACCATGGATGAAGGTGGTGTGGGTGTTCATGAGTACAATCGCTATGCCAATATTACCCATTCTTTTCCCGATTTGTACGGTCAGGCGAACAGTGACTTGATTTCCTATCAAGTCTATTCTCAATCTGTTGCAGCGAACAATATCGTCAAAACGTTGGACGATGCACAAGCTGCACAGAATGTATTGGGGTCACAGCAGATACTGGCTGGTCAAACGTTGAATGAGAGCTTCACTATTCACGTACCGAATCAGAACCTTCCCGACATCATTGCTGAAGGGTATGCGGATGGGGTGATTATGACCCTGTATCAAAATCCAAATGCAGTCATCGATTTTGCAAATGATTGTCCAACGTGTACCGAGGTTTCTAGCAGAAACGTACAGTTTGAGTTTCAGGTGACGGACTTTGCAACATTGGTGATTGGTGATCAGTATGATATTCCGAATAGCCAAGCTATGTTGGATTTTGGGGTGTTGAGAACCAATCAAGAAGATTATTTTACAGTATTCGTTGGTGGACGAGCAAGTAGTGGTACCTGTACTGTGACCATCAGCTCTGCAAATGGTTCCAAATTGATACGGCAAGATATCTCGGGCTCTCCGCAGAGTCATGATGAGATTCCGTATACCGTTGCCGCAGCTGCAACAATCGGTGGCCCAAATGTGTCCGCTAGCATCGATCTGTCTACTGCAAATTCAGCGGTGAGTTTAGCTACGTCTAG